>NZ_JABXWS010000061.1:0-47154 GCF_015594425.1 Novosphingobium sp. HR1a | reverse complement strand
AGCGCTCGGCCTCGCGCTCGGCGGCAAGCGGCGAGGGCGGTGTCGCGGAATGCAGGCGGCCTTGCGCGACATGGACGAGTTCGTGCGCCAGCGTCAGGCGGCTCGCCTCGGATGCCGGATCGTAGCCGCGCAGCCACACCACGTTGCCCCGCGCCGCGCCCCGCGCCCCGGCATCGGCCAGCAGGCGGTCGCCCTCGCGATCGAGCCGGAGATCAACCTCGCTCGCCGCAAGGCCGAGAGCCGGGGCGAGGCAGGCGAGCGCGTCTTGCGCGGCCTCGCGCGGGGCGCTCACGCTCTCGGTCGGGGAAGGGGCGGCGCGTTCGCTCATGGCGCGCGGCCTTGGCCCGCGATCCCCGCATGGACGCGGGCGGCGGCGGCGCGGCCGATGTCCTCGGGGCGGGGCCGGGCGGGAAGACGCGGCGGCGCTGCGGCGCGCGACAGGCCGCGCTGGCCGACGAGACGCTCCAGCTCGGAGGAAAAGGCCGCCCCGGCGCGCCCTGCCTCATCGGCGTCGAGACCGTGGAAGACCAACTGGCCGACCTCGATCGCCACGCGGCTCACAGCCAGCCTCCCAGTTCGGCCGAAGTGACCGGGCGCTCCAGCTTGCGGCATTCGAGCACGGCGGCTTCGTGCAGGTGGCGCATCTCCACGGCACCCCCTTGCGCAGCGGCGAGGAACGCGGCGTTGACGGCGATGCTGCGGATGTTGCCGGGCGCGACGTTGAGGCGCGCGAGGCGCTCGAAGTCCAGCCCCTCGGTCGGCGTGGCTTGCGGGAAGGCGCGTTCCCAGACGGTCCGGCGCAGCGCTTCGTCCGGGAAGGGGAACGCCACCACGAAGCGCAGGCGGCGGAAGAACGCGGCATCCAGCGATTCGCGCTGGTTGGTGGTGAGGATGGCGAGGCCGGTGTAGCTCTCCATGCGCTGCAGGAGGTAGCTGACTTCGATGTTGGCGTAGCGGTCGTGCGCGTTGCCGACTTCGCTGCGTTTGCCGAACAGCGCGTCGGCCTCGTCGAACAGCAGCACCGCGCCGCTGCCCTCGGCGGCGGCGAAGACGCGGGACAGGTTCTTCTCGGTCTCGCCGATGTACTTGCTGACGACTCCCGCCAGATCGACGCGAACCACGTCGGTGCCGAGGTCGGCGGCGATGACTTCGGCGGCCATCGTCTTGCCGGTGCCGCTGGAGCCCGCGAACAGCGCGGCGATGCCGAGGCCGCGCCCGCCGCGCGCGGCGAAGCCCCAGTCCTCGTGGACGTGGCGGCGGTACCGCACTTGCGCGGCGATGGCGTGCAGCGCGGTCTTGAGTTCCGCGGGAACGATGAGGTCATCCCACGTGGCGACGGGGTGGATGACTTCGGCGATGGCGGCGATATGCGCCTGCGCATGGGCGCGGGCCTCGCGGTGGAGCAGGTCGCGCGCCGCCTCGCGGTCCAGCCCTTCGGCCAGCGGGCCGAGGCGCGCGATCGCGGTCGGGCCGATGGCGAACTGGCTGGCCAGGGCTTCGCTCGCGCCGTTGAGCTTGGCGGCCTGAGCCTGCCCCAGCGCCCGCGTCCAGAGGGCATGGCGCTCGGACGCTTCAGGCACTTGCAGTGTCGCGGAGACAAAGGGGCGGCGGCATGGCAGCGCCCCCGCGCCGCCGCTGATGATGATGCAATCGTCCAGTCGATCGACGAGATCGGCGGCGAGCGCGGCCTGTTCGGGGGCGATGTCATCGGGCAGCTCGATCAGCAGCGCGAGGCCGCCCAGCAGCGCCTCTCGCCGCCACAGGGCTGCGAAACCGTGGCGCTCGGCGGGAGTGGGCGGTAGGTTCGCCGCGCCAAGAACATGGAGGCGGCGCCCCAGCCGGGTCGCCGCAGTCTGGGCGATGAGCCGGGCGTCGGCGGGCTCGCCGTGATGCAGGTGGATCGCGGGTGCCTCTCCGTCCGCGCGCATCGACCACCAGCGCTCGACCAGCCGCTCCGCCTGGGTGCGGCCGTAGGGGCCGATTTCCGCGCCTGCCGCCACCGGGCGGACGAGCGGGGCGAGGCGTTCGTCAAGCGCGTCCTCTCCCAGCAGCGCGAGGAGGATGCGTTCGTCGATCAGGAGTTCGGAAAGGGTCGGTCGGTCGGGATCGGCGAGGCGCAGGCACCGCAACGCGCGCAGCGGGGCGTCGGGACGCAGCGCCGACCATGCCGCCTCCGGCAGTACCGCCATGGCGAGGGCGGCGGTGATGCGGCCTTGCGGGTCGCCGGTCACGGCGGCACAGAGCGCTACGGAGCGTGCACTCAAGTGCGGCAGAGCGGCCAGCAGCAGGCAATCACGGGCGAATGCGATGAGGCCAAGGCGCTCGGCGAGACGCCTTGCCGGCCCACCGGATTGGGCGGCCTCCTGCGCTGCGTGCAATGTCGCTTCGGCGGCCGCGATTTGCTCGCCTGTTCGCGCGGCGGCAAGCGCGAGGTGCGCTTCGATCACGGCGATCTCGCCGGCGAGAGACGGCGCGCTCATATCGTCACCAGCGGGGTGGCGAAGCGGCCGTCGCCGCCGGGGGTGAGCAGGCTTTCGGCGCCGTCGATGCGCAGGCGCACGAGGTAGTCGCCGCGCGCGATGGCGCGATAGGGGATTGCGATCTGCGCAGCCTCGTCCACGCTTTCGGCTAGGCCATTGGCGGCGGGAGCGGCGATGGCATAGCCGCGTGGAGGCCGCGAGGCGGGCGCGCCGCGTTCGTTGAGCAGCACTTCGACCCGCTGGTCACGGCCGATGGCGCGGGCGGCGGTGACCGTCAGGGTGCCGTCGGCGTAAACGATGCCGTCGATGGTCCGCGTCGCGGAATTGGCGGCGGAGACGGTGTTCACCACCGGGCGCAGGATCAGCGCGGCGGCGTTGGAGAACACGCCTTCGTGCGCGGTGGCCGGATCGCCCATCTGGCGCGGGTGGATGACGGTGACGCTCTGCACTCCGGCGCGCGGGCGAGGGGCGGCGGCAAGGTCCACGTTCAGGATGTGGGCGCGGGAATCGGAGGCGGGCGCGTGGTCGGTGGCGCCGATGCGGACCACGGTGCCGCTGGCGGCGAGCAGGCGCAGGCCGGCGATCGCCAGCGTGTCCTCGGTGGTCACCGCCGCGCTCGGATCATCGGCGAGGCCGACCCGCGCGATCTCGGGCAGCGCCAGCGTCTCGCCGAAGACGGCGCGGGCAGTGGCGGGCAGGGCGGTGCGGCCCTTCGCGCGCGGATCGATGAGCACGACGCTCGCTTCGTAGGCGACGGTGGTGCGGTAATGCGCTTGGAATGCCGACCAGATCCGCGACATGTCCTCCAGCGCGACGGCGGTGGGGGTCAGCTTGACCAGTTCGATCTGGTCGGCGAGGCCGCAGTTCTCCAGCGCCGTGGCGAGCGGGCTCGCGGCCGTGGGCACCAGTGCGCGGCGTACCGCCTCGCGCGTCAGGACCGCGTTCTCGCCGAGGATGCGCAAGGTGTGGCCGAGCAGGACTTCGGCGACGAACATCTCCGCCGCGAAGGTCGTGACGAGGTAGTGCAGCGTGAACGCCAGCGGCGGTGCGGAGACGAGGTCGCCGCCGCTGTCTCGCCCAGGCAGCCCGAGATTGCGCCAGGCCGCGTTGGGCGTGACCTGATGGAGATAGAGGTTCACCCGCGTCGGCTCGGGCTGGCCGGGCTTGGCGACGAGGTCGGGCGGCCCGGCACTGACGCCGATGGTGCCGACCGCGTCGCCTGCCTTGTCGAGCGCAAGGCCCTCCACCACGAGCTGGCGCAGCACGGCGGTGACTCCGGCGATGGCGAAAGGCGTGCTCATCGTGCGCGCTCCCCGCCCGAAAGGAACTCTGCGAGCGAGGGGCCGGGCGACGGCGCAGGCGAGGCGGGCTGGCGCCGTGCGGGCGGCGGAACGGGGGGCGGGGGCACCGCATGGACGTCTATGCGCTCGATCCGGATGACGACCGGCGGCTCGCCTCGGGGCGCCGAAACGGAGCGTTGGCGAGGTTGCGGAGCGGCGGGCGTGGGCCGGGGTATCGCATGCGCGACCGGCCGAGGAGCGGGTTCAGCGCGGCGCGGCGGGGGTGCCTGAACGTCCGGGCCGGGCGTTGTGCCGGCGCGTGCGTGGACTTCGACGTGGCGCATGATCTCCTGCAGCACCGTGCGTTCGGAGGTCTGGAGGTTCGAGAAGGGCGAGTTGGGCACGAGGCGGGGAGCCGGGCGGTCAGGCGCTTGGGCCGGGGGGTGCGTGAGCGCAGGCGTATGGCCGGGATCGGCAGGGGGCTGCGGTATCGCAGGACGTTCGCCACTCGGTATCGCCGTCTGGATTGGCGGCACGGCCTGAGAACGGAAGCGCGGTTCCGGATTCTCAGCGGACGTAAGCACTTGCGTAACCTGCACCACCGAACCCTGCCGGATTGTCGGCGCGGCGGCGGGGGCCGTGGTGCCCGGGCGCGGCGCCGTGCTTTCCCTTGGGGCGGAGGGCGCGTCCATGACCGTGCGCGGTATAGGCTGCACGCTCCCGGCGATCGGCTGCGCCGGTTCCTCGAAGGCCATATCTTCCCCGCCGCCCTCGTAAAGCGTGCGCGGGCGCGGGGAGAGCAGCGCCACGCGGCCCGAGGCTCGGGCTGCGAGGGTGGCGAGATAGCGGCTCACGCTGCCAGCTCCAGATAGGCCGCGCGGCGCTGCGGGGTCATCGCCAGGATGTCCGCCTCTCGCCAGCCATAGGCACGGGCGAGCGCGGCGACTTCCGCCAGCAGCCGCCGCGCCTCGGCGGCGACCGAACGGGCGAAGTGATGCGCGGGATCGTGCAGCGCCGGAATGCTCGCGCCGCAATGGGGGCAGGCGACGAGCAGCGTGATCGCCGCCAGCGGATCTGCAGCTTCCAGCGCATCCTCGATCGCGGCGACGGCCTCAGGCGGGAGGTTCGCGGGATCGGCGGGCGCACCATCGCGGGTGCAGAGCGTCACCACGCGGGCGAGGAGGGCGCGCTCGGCCGCTTCGGGCTCCTTCATCGCCAGCGCCGCCATGTCGTGGCTGTCGGCGGGGCGGGCCTCGATCCGCCACGCACCGGTCGTCACCGAGATCGGCGCGACCTCCTCCGGCGCCATCGCCAGCAGGCTGTCGGCATCGAGCGTGACTTCCGCCGTCTCGCCACATGCGTGGCAGGGCAAGGTCGCCTCGATGGCCGGGCCGAACAGTCGCCGCTGGTGCGCGATCAGCTTCCCGTCACGCGCGCCGACGGGAAGGCGTGCAAGGGCATCATCCCCGGCACCGGGCTCGGCGGCCCTCAGCAGGGCGAGCGGGTTCGTGCCCGCCTCCCAAAGTGCGAGCAGTCCCTCGACCGGGTTCGTGGACATGGCCTTACTGCGGTTCGACGAAGCTCGGTTCGGAAGGCTCGGTTACCGCGTAGTCGCGCTCCCAGCCTTCGTTCTCGATCTTGATGTGCTGGATGGCCACCGCGTTGGCGTTGGCGTCGAGATCGGGCATCGACTGGAACTCGCTGATCCAGCAGCGGAACAGGCGATAGACGATCGCCGGTTGCCCAGCCTCGTTGTAGAGTTCGATGGTGATGTCCTTGCGGAAGTCTGCGAGCGAGACTTCGGCGCCGAGGGCGGAACCGAAGTTCCAGACCTTGTTGGCCCACCGCTCGAACTCGACGTCGTGGGTGACGCCGCGTTCGAGGGTGACGGCCTCGAACTCGCTGCGGCCGGGGGACTTGCGGCTGGAGGAAGGATCGCCCCCCTCGCGGTGTTTGACTACCTCGGTAGTGCGCTTGAGCGCGCTGACCTTGCTGACGCCCGCGACATAGCGGCCGTCCCACTTCACCCGGAACTTGAAGTTCTTGTACGGGTCGAAGCGCTGGGCGTTGACGTTGAACTGGGCCATCGGGCAACTCCTCCCTTGCCGATTACGAAGCGGCCTGACCGGCCAGCTGCTGGATGCGGATCATGACGAATTCCGCGGGCTTGAGCGGCGCGAACCCGACCAGGATGTTGACGATGCCCCGGTCGATGTCGGCCTGCGTGGTCGTCTCCTTGTCGCACTTGACGAGGTAGGCGTCGCGCGGGGTCTGGCCCTGGAACGCGCCCTGGCGGAACAGGCCGTGCATGTAGGTGGTGAGGTTCAGCCGGATCTGCGCCCACAGCGGTTCGTCGTTGGGTTCGAAGACGACCCACTGGGTGCCCCGGAACAGGCTTTCCTCGATCATGAGGGCAAGGCGCCGGACGGGTACGTACTTCCACTGGCTCGCTTCCACATCGGAGCCGACGCGGGTGCGCGTCCCCCACGAGAGCGTGCCGTAGACCGGCAGCGCGCGGATGCAGTTGAGGCCCAGCGGGTTGAGCAGCCCGTTCTCGGAATCGGACAGCTTGTAGACGAGCCCGCGCACCCCGCGCAGCTGCGCATCGGTTCCGGCGGGGGCCTTCCACACGCCGCGCTCGGCGTCGGTGCGGGCATAGAGCCCGGCGATCGCGCCGGACGGGCCGAAGGTGCGCAGCTGGAAGTCGTTCAGCGGATCGGCCATGCGGACGCGCGGGAAATACGTGGCCGCGTTGGCGCCCTTGACGGTCAGGCCCGAGGAAATCCACTCGAACGCGCGGTCGACGGTGTTCACGGTCGGCGACGGGTCGATCAGCAGGAAGGCGCGGCGCTTGGTGCAATAGTCGAGCGCGGCCTGATAGATGGCGTTCGGGTCCAGCCCGGTATCGAGCGCGTTGGGATCGCCGGGGCTGGCGCGCGTGGCGTCGGGCAGGACGAGGATGTTGAAGATGTCCGCCTTTTCAAGCGCATGGATGCCGGTGAAGGCGGACGGACTGCCGATCACGTCGGCGCTCTGCGGCAGCTGGGTGCCGTCGGCGCCGGGGACGGGGTTGCGCTGGGCGGCTTCGGCCGTGCCGGTGCCGAGGCGGTAGCGACCGACGTTGAAGTTCGCCGCAGGCAGCTTGAGCATAGCGAGGGCGCCTGCCGGGGCGCTGTCCGCCAGCGAAAGCGTGGTGTCCACGGCCGCGGGGAGCAAGGCCGGGTCGAACATCGGAGCGATGCGCAAGGCCTTACCCGATCCGGTGACGCCGACGGCGACGGCCGCGCCGGGCAGTGCGGCGGCCAGCGCCTCGTTGAAGCGCCGCTCCAGCAGCCGGGCCAGCGCCACGACCGAGGTGGGCAGTGTCTCGGCCTGCTTGATCAGCGTGACTTCGAGCGCGGTGATGGGGCCGCTGGGCCGGTTGGCGGTGACCCGGACCTTGTACGCCTTGTCGTTGGCGAGGCCGGTGATCCCGGTGGAGGTGACGGCGAAGTCGGTGCCGACGATCCCGCTCTCGGCCGGGCGCGCGCCGGGGCTCGCGGCGGGGACTTTCGCCGTGGCGAGGCGCGAGCCGTTGGCCGGGTCGTTGAGCACCGCCTCCACGAAGCGGGGCGAGGCGGTCGATACGCTGAGGTCTGCCCAGCGCTCGACGGCGCCGCTGCCGAGATCGGTCAGGGTGAGGTTGAAGTTGCTGGCCGATGCCCCGTCGTAATCGACGTCGGCGACGATCCCGTTGCCCCAGTCGCCCTTGCTGGTCGCGGTGAGGGTGAAGCTGACCTTGGCGGCGTTGGCGACGCCTTCCTTGAGGTTGACCTGCGCGGCGACCCCGTCGCTCTTGGGCACGCGCACGACGATCGCCTGGCCGCCGCCGTTCTGGAAGAACTGCTGGACCGAATAGCTCAGCTCGCTGTTGGCGGCGAGGCCGCCGAATTCGCGCTCGTAGTCGGCGTAGCTGAAGATCGTCGTCGCCCGGTTGTCGAGCCCGCGCGCGGTATAGCCGACGAAGGCGGCGATCGCGGTGGGTACGCCGGCCAGCGGACGCACGCCGCTGCCCAGTTCCTCGACGTAGACGCCGGGATAGGTCGGTACGATAGGCATGAGGCCCCTCCTCCCCCTTGTCCGCACATGCGGATGGTGGATCGATGTTGATGGGAAATCGACCTTGAATGATTATCGCTACGTATAGCTGCTTGGCGACCGGATCTGCTTGCGGCGAATCAATAGCACCGGGGGAAGTTCGGGGCACATGACGATCTATGTTAGAGTATGTTTGTCGGTGTGCGGCGAAATGACTTATTACGTAGATCAACTGATATTGGTTAACATCATGTAGTATTGCTTCTATTTGATCGGATTGTCTTTTCCTGCATTTCGACTGTCGTTGCGGGTTTTGCATGCGGTAAAGCGTGGCGCTTTGCCGCGTCACTCCGCGCAGGATTGAGTCGCTGCGCTTGCCATGACGATCCGGCGGCAGGTCACCCGCTCCCTGCCTGTCGGCACCACCGTTCAGAACAACTCATAGGTCGCGGCGACCAACTCGATTGTCCCGTGCGGCTTCGGTCCGCAGGTCATCCCGGCAATCTGAGGAGTCGATCCGTGCATCTCGCCCTGTTCCTTTCGCTGTCGGGCTCACATCTTGCCGGCTGGCGCCATCCGCTGGCCGAGCATGGCGATCCCTTCGACGTCGCCAACTACGCACGGATCGCGCAGGCGGCGGAACAGGCGAAGCTCGACATGGTGTTCGTGGCCGACAAGCTGTCGATCGACGACATCTACGGCAGTTCGTTCGAGGCCGCCGTCAGGCTGCGGCCCGCGATCCACGTCGAGCCGCTGACCCTGCTTTCGGCACTGGCCATGACGACGGACCGGATCGGGCTGGGGGCGACGATCTCGACCAGCTATTCCGAGCCTTATCACGCCGCGCGCATGTTCGCGTCGATCGACCACTTCAGCAAGGGGCGCGCGGCCTGGAACGCGGTCACCTCCGTCAATGACGGCGAGGCGCGCAACTTCAGCCGGGCGGAGCATCTGGGGCACGCCGAGCGCTACGAACGCGCCGCCGAGTTCATCGACGTCGTGCGCCTGCTGTGGGACACATGGCAGGAAGACGCGATCACCGCCGACAAGGCGAGCGCGCGCTATGCCGATCCGTCGCGGATCCACTACGCCGATCATCGCGGCACGTGGTTCCAGGTCAAAGGGCCGCTCGGCGCGGTGCGGCCGCCGCAGGGGCATCCGGTGCTGATCCAGGCCGGTGTCTCCGGGGCGTTCCAGTCGCTGGCCGCGCGCAATGCCGAAGTGATCTTCCCGGTGCAGTCGACGCTGGCCAAGGCGCAGGCGTTCTACGCCGACTTCAAGGCCCAAGTCGTCGCCGCCGGCCGGTCTCCCGATGCGGTCAAGGTGCTGCCGGGGGTGGTTCCGATCATCGCGGACACCGACGAGGACGCGTTCGAACTCGAAGCCGAACTCGACGCGCTGATCCATCCCGAGGCAGGGCTCAGCTTCATGTCGGGGAGCATGAACTACGATTTGTCCTTCCACCCGGCCGATGCGCCCGTGCCCGATATCCGCGATCGCATACGTGGCAGCAAGGGCCGCTTCGAAGTCGTGCTCAAGAGCGCGATGGAGCAGGGCATGACGCTGGGCGATCTCGGGCGAAGCTATGCCAAGGGCCTCGCCTTCGCGAAGTTCGTCGGCTCGCCCGCGACGGTGGCGGACAGGATGGAGCAATGGGTTCGCGAGAAGGGCGCCGACGGCTTCGTCGTCATGCCGCCCTACATGCCGGGAGGGGCGGAGCGGTTCCTTTCAGGCGTCGTGCCGGAACTGCAGCGGCGCGGGCTGTTTCGCAGCGAGTACGCGGGTACGACCCTCCGGGACCACCTCGGACTGGAGCATCCCGGCAACCGCTTCGATCTGGGCGAGGACATGCTGGCCGCGCAGTGACGCAGCCGCGCACTTGGCGTTTCGGCGCCGTGGTGCCGGTCCGGGGCTCTCTCGAATGGCTGCCCGGCAGCGAATCGGCATGTTGAAAGAGCCGGTCACCCGGAGGCGGCGCCATGCTGCTTCCCGGTGCCGCACGTGGTTCGTAACGACGAGATGAGGCGGATCGCATGTTCTCCAGAGGCCGGAACATTACACGAGTGCCGATCTCCCAAGTCATTATTCGATTGCTCTAATTGCTTCGGGAATACAGGATTTGCCTGTTTCTCGGAGAAATCTCTTTGATGGCCGATAAGGTCAAGGCTATATTGCGGACCCGGAGTAATTGACCATGCGGAAGGTCCGGCCGACGCTTTTTCGGACAGTAGCGCAGATTTCGTGCTGCATTGCAGAAAGGGCGTAGACGACGCCGCTATCCCGTATTACCATGTTTGAAATAAGTATTACTGACATGGGTGGTCAAATATTACGAGGGCAGGCGCATGGACGGGGTTCGCGTAGGTAAGAGATTGATCGGAACACAGGCACCAGTCACTGTCGGCTGGGAGAATATCGGCAGGGTCGAAGGCGGTCCGGTGAAGCAGTTCGTCTTCACCTGGTTCCAGCCAACGGTGCTCTTCGCGCTGATCGCGTTCTGGTACTACGCCCCCAATTCCATCGCCAAGGCATCGACAGCGATCGGCATCGGCATCGGTTTCCGTCTGTTTCTCCTCGGCCTCGAATGGGCCTTCCCGCGCTACGAAAGCTGGAACCTCACGTGGAAGGAACTGGCGACCGACCTGTTCTACGTCGGCCTCGGCTATACGATCCTGCGCATCATCGACGGCTACATCGGCGACGGCGTGATGATCGAGGCGATCCAGGGCGCGTTCCACTGGGAAAAGTTCGCCTGGTTCACCGGACTGCCGCTGCTGCTGCAGGCGTTCCTGATCTCGTTCATCTTCGACTTCGGGCAGTACTGGATGCATCGCGGGATGCACAACTGGTATCCGCTGTGGCTGCCGCACTCGGTCCATCACTACATCACCCAGTTGAACATCAACAAGGGCGCGGTCGGCAACCCGGTGGAGCTGTTCCTGATCGGGCTGGGCGTCGGCGGGTTCTTCGACTTCCTGCCGCGCGCGTTCCTGCTGGCCGGGGCGATCGGCATGGCGGTCGGCAGCTACCAGCACATCAACGTGCGCTTCAATTCGCCCCGCTGGTGGCGCTTCCTGTTCCACACGACCGAGCATCACAGCCTCCACCACTCGCAGGACTTCGAGGCGAGCCGCAGCAACTTCACCAACACCTACATCTTCATCGACCGCATCTTCGGTACGTGCGTCGACGGCGAGGCGGAGCTTCTGGGCATGGAAGGCGGCCGCCGCATGGGCATCCGTGAGCAGATGACCTTCCCCTTCACCGAAGGCTGGAAGACCCTGAAGGAACGCTTCGGCGGCACCCGCGCCACTGCGGTTCTGGCCGAGTGACCGCCCGCATCGGGCGCGGCTCTCCTCCCATGCAAATGCAGTCCACGGACTTGGGCGGCCCTTGTGGCCGTGCCGAAAGGGATACCATGAACGCGCGTTTCATCGACTGGATCTGGCATGTCAGGGGCAGCCTGCCGCTCGCGCCCGGACAGTCGCGCGAGGATGCCTTCGACCGCCTCACACCCCTGTTCTTCGAGAGCGGCACCAGCCACGAACGCGGCGGCGACACGCTGACCTTTACCAAGCGCGACCAGGCCGCGCAGGACAGGATGTCGGTCTTCGACGGCGGCACGCTCCGGATCGAGAACGGCGCGGGCGGGTCGGTACTGCGCTGGCATATGACCAGCCGGGCCTTGCTGTTCTGCTTCCTGGCGCCGCTGCTGTTCCTCGCCTTCGGGCAATTGACGATCGCCCTCGGCAAACTGGAAAAGCCCGCGGCCGAAGCCTCGGAAAAGAAGGACGAGAAAAAGGACAAGGCCGCGCCGGCGATGAACCCGATCGACAAGTTCCTCGGCGCACCGGCTCCGGAAAAGCCCAAGAAGGACAGCCCAAAAAAAGAAGGCAAGGACAAGAAGGAAGAGAAGAAGGACGACAAGCACTCGCCCACTTCCGCCTATGTCTTCGCCGGTATCTTCGCCGCGCTCTACGTCGGTGGGCGGGTTCTCGAGGACCGGAAGATCAAGGCGCTGATCCGCAGGAAGCTCGCGGGCGCTTAGGGCACGGGAGCCCGTCTCCTGCCGGTTCTCGTCGCACGGACATCAGTTGGGCCCCGCCTCCGCGGGGATGACGAAGAGCCTTTCAATGTGGAGTTTCGCACTTCCGTCCGCTTCAGGCGACGACGACCCTGACGCCAAGGTCGTTCAACCGGGCGGCCATGTCGCGGGGGATGCCGGGGTCGGTGACGATCGTGCCGATCTCGTCCAGCCCGCACACGATCGCGCCCGAGGACGAGGTGAACTTGCTGCTGTCGACGAGGAGGATGACTTCCTCCGCGCGCTCCATGAACCGGCGCTCGGCGGCGACGAGGATGACGTCCTGCTGCATCACGCCCTGCGGGCCGACGGCGGCGGCGCCCATGAACAGCTTGGGTGCGTGAAAGCGCGGCATCGATTCCTCGCCCGCCGGGGCCAGCACGATGTTCTGTTCCCGGAACACGGTGCCTGACGGCAGCAGCACCCGCGTGCCCTGCTGCGGCAACAGGGCATCGACGATATGCAGCGAATTGGTGAGGACCTGACAGTCCAGTCCGGCCAGATGCGGGCACATCTGCAGGGTGGTGGTGCCGCCGTCGATCATTATCCCCTCGCCCGGACGGCACAGCGCGGCAGCCGCCCGGCCGATCGCCTGCTTCGCCGGAAGGTGCTGCAGGATCGACTGTGCGAAGGGCGTCCCGGCAAGGCCGTCCTCGCGCTCTTCCTTCTGCTCCTGCGCCAGCTTGGCGCCGCCGTGCACGCGGACGATCAGGCCCTCTTCCTCCAGCCGCGTCAGGTCGCGCCGGATCGTCGCGGGCGATGCCTCGAGCCGGGCCTCGAGCGCGCGATACGTCACGAAACCGGTGGCGGCTACCGCTTCGAGGATCAGGCGTTCACGCTGCGTGGAGTGCATTGGCTACCTTATGTCGGTTTATGTCGGTCTTTGCACGGCCCTATGGCCGAGTTTTCGATCATGATCCATCATTTCTGCTCACGGGTTCATGCCCGCCTCGATCATGTTGCCCGCCCCGATGATCACCGTCGAGCCGACGAGCAGGCCGATCCCGGTCCAGACCAGCGTGCGCGTACGAAGGCTGGCGCCCTTCCACTCCTTCAGCGCAAAGCCCCAGAGCGTCGAGAACAGGATGATGGAAGCCATGTGGAGCGTCCACGAGGAGAAGCCGTAGCGTCCCATCTGGCTCTCGCCCATCGTGTAGAAGAAGAACTGGAAGTACCACAAGGTGCCGCCCAGAGCCGCCAGCAGGTAATTGACCAGAAGCCTAGGCTTTTCCCCGGTCGGCACTCGGCCGAGGAACTGGCCGAAACTGCGGTTGCGGCGGATGAGGATCGCGCACCAGATCGCATTGGTGGTGAGGCCGCCCGCCAGCACCACGCAGAGCACCGGAAGCCCCTGGCTCAACGGATCGGTCCCGGCCGCCAGCGTCAGGTCGCGGATCGGCTGTCCGGCATCGAGGCCCCAGGCGAAACAGCCCGACATGACGCCCGAGAACACCGCGATCAGCAGGCCTTTGCGAAGGTCGAACTCGGCCACGCCCTCGGAAATCTTGCCGCCCAGGTCCTTGTCCTTGGCGCTCCCCGCCCGCGCGACGACGACGATCCCCGCCAGCGTCACCAGAATGCCCAGCAGTGTCAGTTGCCCGCTGGGGCGTGAGGCGATCTCGCCGATGGTGCCGTGGAAGATCGGCGGTCCCATCGTGCCGATCACCGTGGTCAGTCCCAGCGCCACGGCCATGCCCAGAGAGAGCCCGAGATAGCGCATCGTCAGCCCGAAGGTCAGGCCGCCGAACCCCCACATCGCGCCCCAGAACCAGCACCACAGCAAGGTCCGCGAAGGCGTGGATGCCAATACGCCGAGCAGGTCCTCGGTGCGCAGCGAGGCGAAGAGCCAGGGCGCGATGGCCCAGGAGAAGATGCCGCCCGCAAGCCAGAATATCTCCCACGACCACAACTTGATGCGCTTGTAGGGGACGTAGAAGCTGGCGGAGGCGAAGCCCCCAAGCCAGTGAAACAGGACGCCCAGCGGCGGATTGCCTCCCATGATTTTCGTGATCCTCTCTTGATGTATATTATCGGGTGGCCGCCAGGCAGTTGCGGTCGATCTGGTCGATGCGGGTGGTGCCGGTGAGTGCCATGGCGACGCGCATTTCGGCCTCGATCAGCTTGAGCATCTTCGTGACGCCCGCTTCTCCTCCGGCTGCGAGCGCCCAGGCCCATGCGCGGCCCAGCAGCACACCCTTGGCGCCCAGCGCCAGCATCCGCACCACGTCGAGGCCGGAGCGGATGCCGCCGTCGGCCAGCACGGTCAGGCGGTCTCCCACCGCATCGACGATCGGGGGCAGGGCGCGGGCGCTGGAAAGCACGCCGTCGAGCTGCCGCCCGCCGTGGTTGGAGACGACGATGCCGTCCGCGCCCAGCTCTGCGGCTTCGCGCGCGTCGTCCGGGTCGAGAATGCCCTTGATGATCAGTGGCCCCTTCCATTCGGAGCGGATGAAATCGAGGTCACGCCAGTTGATCGAGGGGTCGAAGTTGTTTCGCATCCAGGCGAAGAAGTCCTCGATCCCGGTCCTGCCCTGTAGCACCGGCGCGACGTTGCCCAGCGTGTGCGGGCGTCCGTTGATGCCGACGTCCCATGCCCAGCCGGGCCGGGCGGCGGCCTGCGCGAAGCGCCATAGCGCGCCCTTGATGCCGCCGGACCCGGCAAGGCCGGTGTGGTAATCGCGATAGCGGCTGCCGGGGACCGGCATGTCGACGGTGAAGACGAGGGTGGAGCAGCCGGCCTCGACCGCCTGCGCCAGCAGGTCCTTCATGAAGGCGCGGTCGCGGATCATGTAGAGCTGGAACCAGAACGGGCGGTCCGCAGCCCTGGCGACTTCGCCGATGGTGCAGGCACCAACCGTGGAGAGCGTGAAGGGAACGCCGGCGTTCTGCGCCGCCCGCACCGCCTGCGTCTCGCCGCGCCGGGCATAGAGGCCGGCCAGCCCGATCGGCGCCAATGCAAGGGGCAGGGCCAGCTTCTGGCCGAACAGCTGCGTCGACAGGTCCAGCGCCGAGACGTCGCGCAGCACGCGCTGGCGCAGGGCGAGTTCGGCAAGGTCGGAGACGTTGCGACGCAGCGTCGCCTCGGCATAGGAGCCGCCGTCGATGTATTCGAACAGGAAGCGCGGCAGCGTGCGGCGTGCGGCTTCGCGAAAGTCGGGGATCGAGGCGGTGATCATGCGGTCAGTCCTGCGGGGGCCTTTGCCACGGCTTCGCGCCAGGCGTCGCGGTAGCCGAAGAGGTCGCCTTCCAGCGGTTCGACGCGGATGAGTTCGCCGCCCGCCTCCAGCGACGGGTCGATCAGGCGCAGTGCGCCGAACGAGACGTCGTTATGGGCATTGGCGAGGAAGACCCGGGTGTCCGGCCGCAGCGCGGCGAGCGCGCGCACGAAGACCTCGGCCTCGGAAAAGCGCCCCTCGATCAGCAGCCGGTCCTTCGAACCGATCAGGTCGAGCGCGGTATCCGCTACCAGCGCGGCATAAAGGCAGATCGCCGCGCGTCGGGCGTACCAGGTTCCCTGCCACTCGACCGGCGCGTTGACCCAGCGCGCCTCGCCGTCGGGATAGGGGCCGAAGCCGGGCGCGAGCGTGGGCATCATCATCGTACGGCGGCGCAGCAGCGCCGGGACTTCGGCCATCAGGCGGGGCTGGTCGGGCTTGATGTCGATGCGGCGGGTGTCGAGCTGGATGACCGTCTCGATCTCGCGCCCGCCCATGAAACGGGCCGAGGGCACGGGCGCGCCATAGGCATCGACGTTGACCAGCGTGTCGCGCCCTTCGGGCAGCGAGGCGATGGCGAAAGGCTCGGCGGCAAGGCGCATGGCGATGAACCAGGTGCCGGTGGAAAGGATCGTCGCCTCCTGCCGCGCGATCTGCGCGAAGCCGCGCGCGGCGAGCAGCGCGGCGTTCGAATCGTGAAGTCCGGCAAGGACTTGCGCACTCGCGGGCAAGCCCGTCTCGGCCGCGAGTTCGGGGCGCAGGGTCCCCACGACCTCGCCTGCGCCGACCACGGGGGCAAAGCGCTCGGCCCAGCCGAGGCGCTCGGCCATCGGGGAGAAGCGCGCTTCGCCGGGTGCCCAGAGGTCCGAGTGGCAGCCGAGGCTGGTCACTTCGCTGACCGCCCGGCCGGTGAGGAGCCAGGCCCAGTACTGCGCCCAGGGCACCAGCGTCGCCCGCGCCATCGCCTCGGGGTGGCGCTGCGCCATCCACCAGATCTGCGCGCCCATGTTGAGACCGTCGGGCAGGGCGGGGGAGCCCGTCACGGCAAGCGCGTCGCGCTCGGCCCGGTAGGCGGCCATGACGTCGCCCGGGATCGGCTGTTCGTAGTCGAGCGGGGCGAAAAGCAGCCCGTCTTCTCCGATCGCGGCGAAGGCGGCGCCATGGGCCACGGGGATGATCGCCTCGACGGGATGGCCTGCCCATTCACGCAAGGTTGCGCGCAGCCATTCGCCGATTCCCTCGGCGTCGAGGCGGCGAATCCCGTCGATTTCATGGGTCGGGTTGGGGCGCACCTGGCGGCACACAAGGGTACCATAACGGCACCACAGCGACACCTTGCTGAGGGTCTTGCCGATATCGACGACGATGTAAGCGCCTGTTCCTGCCATTCTCTCCGCCGCCATTTTCAACCAGGCAGCGATCTGCCTGAACATGGTGTTGATTGATTGCCTATGAGCGATTATTATCGAGTCAGATTGAACATGAAAAGAGGAAATGTCAGAGGGTGTCCATGGAAACAATCACTGCCCCCGCCGCCCCGTTGAAATCCGCCCCCGCGCTCACTTTCGCCGTGCCGACCAGCCGGTGGGACGACTCGGTCGCGGCGTCTCTTTCTCCTGCCCAACTGCTGCTCTACCGCTCCAACCTGCTGGGTTCCGACCTGACTGTCACCAACTTCGGCGGCGGCAACACCTCCGCCAAGCTGGAAGAGGTCGATCCGCTGACCGGAGAGACGGTGGAAGTCCTGTGGGTGAAGGGCTCGGGCGGCGACATCGGCTCGATGAAGCTCGATGGATTCGCGACGCTCTATCAGGACAAGCTGCTTGGCCTCGAACAGCACTACGGCGGCCCGGACGACGACGACAAGATGGTCGGCTACCTGCCGCACTGCACTTTCAACCTGAACGGCCGCGCGGCGTCGATCGACACGCCGCTCCATTCGCTGCTGCCTTTCGCGCATGTCGATCACGTCCACCCGGACGCGATCATCGCGCTTGCCGCCAGCTCCGGCGGGGAGGCGGCGACGCAGGCGATCTGGGGCGGCCGGATCGGCTGGCTGGCGTGGAAGCGCCCCGGCTATACGCTGGGCGTGCAACTGCGTGACTTCGTGGCGGCCAACCCCGGCGTCGAAGGCGTAATGCTCGCGGGCCACGGCATCATCTGCTGGGCGGACAGCGCGAAGGCCTGCTACGAACACACCGTCGAACTGATCGCCGACGCTGCCGCCTACCTCAATGCGGGCCTTGCCGGGAAGCCCGCGTTCGGCGGCGCGGCTTATGAAACCGCCGGGGACCGCGCGGCAATCGCGGCCGATCTCATGCCCCGCCTGCGCGGCCTGATGACCGGAGCGCGGCGCAAGGTCGGCCACTATTCCGACGATGCCGAAGCGCTCGAGTTCGTGAATTCGGCGGACTTCCAGCGCCTCGCCGACCTTGGCACCTCGTGCCCCGATCACTTCCTGCGTACCAAGATCGCGCCATTGACGCTCGACCCGGCGCGGTTGCACGATGACGCCTACCTGGCGCAGAAGATCGCCGATTACCGCGACCTCTATGCTGCCTATTACGAGCGCTGCAAGCGTCCGAACTCGCCCGCGATGCGCGATGCCAATCCGGTCGTGGTGCTGGTGCCGGGCATCGGGCGCATCACGTTCGCCACCGACAAGACCACCGCGCGCCTCGCCGGCGAGTTCTACGGCAACGCCATCAATGTCATGCGCGGGGCCGAGGCGATCGGCGACTATATCGCGCTCGATGAACAGGAAGCCTTCGACATCGAGTACTGGCTGCTCGAGGAAGCCAAGCTGCAGCGCATGCCCGCGCCCAAGCCCTTGGTCGGCCGCGTCGCGCTGGTGACCGGCGGGGCGGGCGGCATCGGCGCGGCGAGCGCGGCGCGGCTGATGGCCGAGGGCGCCTGCGTGGTTCTCGCCGACCGCGACGGCGCCGTCGTCGAGGACGTGCGCGCCGGTTTCGCCAGGCAGTTCGGCAAGGACGTGGTGCGTTCGGTGGTGTGCGACGTGACGGATGAGGCGCAAGTCGCCGAGGCCTTCGCCGTCGCCGCGCGCGAGTTCGGCGGCCTCGACATCCTCGTCGCCAATGCCGGCATCGCCTCCTCGGCGCCGATCGAGGAGACCACCATCGCGCTATGGAACCGCAACTACGACGTTCTGGCGCAGGGCTATTTCCTGACCAGCCGGGCCGCGTGGCCGCTATTGAAGGCGATGAAGGAACAGGGCGGCACCAGCGTCGTGTTCATCGGCTCGAAGAACGGCGTCGCCGCCGCCACCAATGCCAGCGCCTATGCCTCGGCCAAGGCGGCGGCCAACCACCTTGCGCGCTGTCTGGCGCTGGAGGGGGCGCCGCATGGCATCCGCGTCAACGTCGTCAACCCCGATGCCGTCATCAAGGGCAGCCGTATCTGGGACGGCGACTGGCGCAAGGAGCGCGCGGGCGCCCATGGTATCGACACCGGCAAGGAACTGGAGGAACATTACCGCCAGCGCTCCATGCTCAAGCGCGACGTGCTGCCCGGCGACATTGCCGAGGCGGTGTACTTCCTGGCGGGCGACCAGTCCGCCAAGTCCACCGGCAACATGATCAACGTCGATGCGGGCAACGCCCAGGCGTTCACGCGCTGATCGCGACGGGAAGAGGATAAGAGACAATGACGAACCTGCCGATTTCCGCCGAACTGATCGCGGAAGCCAATGCCCGGGCCGCCGAGGCGCTGGAAGACGACTACGCCTCGCTGGGCCGCAAGCTGGAGCGTTCCGGCATCGCCATCGATGCGATCAGGGACAAGGTTGCGGGCTTTTCCGTGGCGGTGCCGACATGGGGCGCGGGGCGCGGCGGCACCCGTTTCGCCAAGTTCCCCATCCCCGGCGAGCCCACCAATATCCACGAGAAGCTGGAGGACTGCGCGGTCATCAACCAGCTCTCGCGCCTGACCCCGCGCGTCAGCCCGCATTTCCCGTGGGACAAGGTCAGCGACTACAAGGGTCTGCGCGAGGAGGCGGCGAGCCTCGGCCTCGGCTTCGATGCGGTGAACTCGAACACCTTTCAGGACCAGAAGGGGCAGGCGCAGACGTATGCCACCGGCTCGCTCTCCTCGACCATCGAGGCGACGCGGGCTCAGGCCGTGGAGCACAACATCGAGTGCATCGAGATCGGCCGCCAGCTCGGCTCCACCGACCTGACGGTCTGGGTGGGCGACGGCACCAACTTCCCCGGCCAGCAGGACCTCGGCCGCAGCCTCGACCGCTATCTCGACGCTGCGAGCGAGGTCTACGCCGCGCTGCCGGACGACTGGCGGATGTTGCTGGAGCACAAGATGTTCGAGCCCGCGTTCTATTCCACCGTCATCAGCGACTGGGGTTCCTCGATCCTTGCCGCGCAGGAGCTTGGCCCCAAGGCCAAGTGCCTCGTCGATCTTGGCCACCATGCGCCCAACGTCAACATCGAGCAGATCGTGGCGCGCCTGCACCGGTTCGGCAAGCTCGGCGGCTTCCACTTCAACGACAGCAAGTACGGCGACGACGACCTCGATTCCGGCTCGATCAATCCGCACCAGCTGTTCCTGGTGTTCAACGAACTGGTCGAGGCCGAACTGGCCCCGCGCGATGGCTTCAATCCCAGCTACATGATCGACCAGTCGCACAACGTCACCGACCCGATCGAATCCATGTTGTCTTCGGCCGAGGCGATCGGATCGTGCTACGCCAAGGCGCTGCTGGTCGACCGCGAGGCGCTGCATCTGGCGCAGGAAGCGAACGACACGATGATGGCCTTCCAGGCCCTGCGCCGGGCCTACAACGTTGACGTCTCGCCGATCCTGGCGAAGGCCCGCATCGATGCGGGCGGCGCGGCGGACGTGCTGGGCGTCTACCGCGAAAGCCGCTGGCGCGACCGCAAGGCGCAGGAACGCGCCGCCGTGGGACTTGGCGCCGGCATCGTCTAAGGCATCGTCTGATGGACTGGCACTCACCCGTCGGCGCGGATTGCGTCGGCGGGTGATCTCCGTCAGGGGTAGGCCCAGGCAGGCGAAGGCATACCGGAATGGTGGAAGCAGGCGAATATCGGCGCAGTTCGGCGATCGACCCGCGCGCCCTGCTGACGTTCCGCGCGGTCTGCGATACCGGATCGATCAGCGCCGCCGCCCGGGCGCTCAACCTCTCGCAGCCCTCGGTGTCGAACACGATCTCGCTGCTGGAGCGCAAGCTGGGCGTCGTGCTGTTCGAACGCGGGCGTGGCGGCATCGTGCTGACGGCGGAAGGCGAAGTGCTCCAGCGCCGGGCCGAGGCCATGGCTACGCTGCTGGGCGATGCCGTGACCGAGATCGAGCACACGCGGCACGGCATCGCCGGACCCTTGCGCATCGGCGGCACGCCGGGCGCCCTGCTCACTCTCCTGCCCGGCGCGATCATGCGGGTGGAGGAGGCGATCGGCGACTTCGCGCTCAGCGCCATCGAGCGGCCCGACGAGGAACTGCTGGAGATGGTGCGCAAAGGGGCGATCGAACTGGCCTTCGTGACGACCGGCATCGAAAGCGTTCCGGCGGACATGAAGGAAGTCACGTGCGCCAGCGACCCATTCGTCCTGATCGTCGGCCCCCGGCACGAGAAGCTGCCGGGCCGCGTGTCGCTGCGCGAGGTCGAGAGCTACCCCTGGGTGCTGCCCGAGGCGCGCGGGGCGTTCCGGCGGCAGGTCGATGCGCTGTTCATCGCCGCGGGGGTGGCGGTGCCGCGCACGACGATCCGCTGCGACTCCCTCCTCACCACGAGGGCCATCGTAAGGGAGAGCGACCGGGTGACGGTACTGCCGCGAACCGTGGCGCTCGACGGGGTCACCGACGACAGCATCCGGGCCGTGATGATCGAGGAAGCCGTGCGTGAACGCAGCGTCGGCGTGCTGTGGCTGGCGGGGCGTCCGCTGTCTCGTCCGGCGCAGGCGATGATGGAGGCGCTACAAAATCCATAGTCTGTTGCTATGGCATCGCAAAAAATCATTATTTTACTTTGTGGGTCTGCGCAGCTTAACAATCCAGCGATAACGATGATCGCAGGAGAGCAGGATGCGGGCACTGATCCGCCAGGTTTCCATTTTCGACGGCACCGGCTCGGCGCTCCGGACAGGCTCTGTTCTGGTCGAGGGCGAGCGTATCGCCCGCGTCGCGCCGGGTGAGGACGCACTTGCCGATGAGGCCGCCGATCTGGTGATCGACGGGCGCGGGCTGACCCTCATGCCCGGTATGGTCGATGCGCATACGCACCTGACCTGGGCTTCCTCGCTGGAGAAGGTCTACCACCAGTTCATCCTGCCGCATGACGAGTTGAAGGTCGCAGCCTGGCGCAATGCACGGGTGCTGCTAGACCACGGTTTCACCAGCCTCTACTCGGCCGGTGCCCTGGGCGACATGATCGAGCCGGATCTCGCCCGCGCCATCGAGGAGGGCGATACGCCCGGGCCGCGCCTCGTCCCCTCGACGCTGGAGCGCAGCCCCGAAGGCGACGATACCGGTGACGTGTTCAACGGCCGTGGTCCGGATGCGATGCGCCGTTTCGTGGCTTATTGCGCGGACGAGGGAGTCAAGTCGATCAAGCTCGTGGTCTCGGGCGAAGATGCGCTCAAGCCCGGCAGCGCGATGGACGTGCTCTATACCCGCGAGGAAATGCTGGCGGCGGGGGAGGCCACCCGCGAGGCCGGGATGTGGATCGCCTGCCATACTTATTCGCCCGAGGCGATCGGCCTCGCGCTCGATGCGGGCGCGCGAATCGTCTACCACTGCTCCTTCGCCGACGAAGCGACGGTGGAGCGGATGGCGGCGGAGAAGGACAGGTTCTTCTATGCCCCCGGTCCCGGTGTCTCGGTCGCCGCGCTGGAGGCGAACCCGCCGCCACACGTCGACATGACGCACATGAAGGCGAGCGCAAAGGTTCGCATGGACCTTGAGGCGAAGCTGATCCCGCAACTGAAGGCGCGCGGCGTGCGCGTGCTGGTCGGCGGCGACTATGGCTTCCCGTTCAACCCGCATGGCCGCAACGCGCGCGACCTGCAGCACTTCGTCGATTACTTCGGCTTCACTCCCGCCGAGGCGCTGCAGGCGGCGACCCAGCATGGCGGCGAACTTATGGGCATCGAGACCGGCGTGATCCGCGAGGGCTGGCTGGCCGATCTGCTGCTGGTAGACGGCGACCCGACGCAGGACGTTGCGATCCTGCAGGACAAGGATCGCCTGAAGATGATCATGAAGGGCGGCAAGCTGCACAAGGCTCCAAGTGACATCTTGGCTGGGGCCGGGGCCGGGGCAGGGGTCGCCGCCGCCGCGAACTGAGTTTTAACAGGGACGAAAATCATGTCGTACGACGTCGTTGTCGTAGGCTGCGGCCCTGTGGGCGCGTTGGCCGCGAACCTTCTCGGCCTGAAAGGGCTGCAAGTCCTCGTTCTCGAACGGGAACTGGAACACTATCCCCTGCCGCGTGCGGTCCATCTCGACCATGAGATGATGCGCCTGTTCCAGTCGGCCGGGGTGATCGACCGGGTCGAGGGCGACATGATCGCCACTGACGGGCACCTCCATGTCGGCGCGGATCACGGCGTCATCCGCTATATGGGCACGGTGGGCAAGCCGCGCCCGTTCGGCTGGGCGAACGACTACTTCTTCTACCAGCCCGAGTTGGAGGCCCACTTGCGCGAAGGCTTCGCCGGCATGGCGAACGTCACGCTGAAGCTGGGCGCGACGTTCACCGGTCTGGAGCAGGACGCAGGCGGCGTTACCGTATCCCACGACGAGGGCGGTGAACGGCAGACCGCCTCGGCCCGCTGGGTGATCGCCTGCGACGGCGCGCGGAGCACCGTGCGCAAGGCGCTGGGCGTGGACCTCGACGATCTCGATTTCGAGGAGCCCTGGCTGGTCGTCGATGCCGAAGTGCAGGGGCCGGTCAGCTTCCCGCCGATCGCGGGCGTGCCCGAAGGGGCAGACCTGCAGCGGCTGTCGGTGATGATGTGCGATCCGGTGCGCCCCGCGACCGTGGTGCCCGGCCGCCGCGATCATCGCCGCTGGGAATTCATGCTGCTCCCCGGCGAGGACGACAAGGCGATGTCTGCGCCGGACAAGGTCGCCGAACTGGTCGGCGCGTGGATGGCCGACGTACCGCACGAGATCGTGCGCGCCGCGACCTATCGCTTTCACGGCCTCGTCGCCCATCGCTGGCAGGTCGGCAATGTCTTCCTCGCGGGGGACGCCGCACATCAGACGCCGCCGTTCTTCGGGCAGGGCATGTGCCATGGCCTGCGCGACGTCGCCAATCTGGCCTGGAAGATGGACGCGGTGATCAATGCGGGCGCCTCGCCTGCGATTCTCGATACCTACCAGCCCGAGCGCGACCCGCACGTGCGCGCGGTGATCGGCGCGGCGGTGGCGGCCGGGCGCTACATCTGCGAACTCGACCCCCACCTTGCCGCCACCCGCGATACCCGTATCCGTGAGGAAGCACGCGGCAAGCAGGGTGAGACCGCGCATGACCTGATCCCCGCGATCCGCGAAGGGCTGGTGCTTTCCGGCACTTCGGGTGCAGGCGCGCGCTTCGTCCAGCCGGTACTCGCCGACGGCAGCAAGCTGGACGAGTGCACCGGCGACGGCTGGCGCCTTTTCGTCCGCGACGACACCGTGCCGGGCGAGGCCGGGGGCGTCACCCGCGTCGTCGCGGCGGCGCTGGCGGACAATGAGGCGATCGCGTCGTGGCTTGACCAGCACGGCGTCGATGCCGTGCTGGTGCGCCCGGACCACTACGTCTTCGGAACCGCCGCGGACAGCGCTGAGGACCTGCTGGCCGCCCGCGCGGCCCAGCTTTTCGATCACAAGGAACTGACCGCATGACCCTGACGCTCTTGCAGGCGCAGACCATCGTGACCGCCACGCTGGCCGAAGCGCGTTCGCAGGGCGCGAAGGCTTTGGCGGTGATCGTGCTCGACGCCGGAGCCCACCCGGTCGCCTTCGCGCGTGAGGACGGGGCGAGTCTCTACCGCTTCGACATCGCCCGCGCCAAGGCCGAAGGGGCCGTGGGCATGGACGCCGACACCGCCGTCCTCGCCGAGCGTGCAAAGGGCAATCCGGTGTTCTTCCATAGCGTCAGCGCGGCCGTGGGGGGAGGCATCGCCTTCTCTCCCGGGGGCGTGGTGATCCGTGATGCGAACGGCGCCCTGATCGGCGCGGTGGGTGTCAGCGGCGATACGGGCGAGTGCGATGCCGACTGTGCGCTCGCAGGGATCAGGGCGGCCGGACTTGTCGAGGAGACCGAGGCATGAAACTGCGAAGCATCGAACTGGCGCTGCCCGATCCGGCCGCTGCTGCCGCCTTCATGACCGATGTGTGGGGCATGGCGCCCGCCGACGTGATCGGCACGACCCATTACCTGCGCGGTTCCGGTTCCTACCCCTACCTCGTCGCCTTCGAGCAATCGGCGGACGAGTTCGTCCGCTCCACGACCTTCCTGTGCTCGGCGGAGGAGCTTGACGGTATCTCGGGCCGCGCCGCCGCCGCAGGCTGGCCGCACCGCGCCACGGTCAGCGAGGACCCCGGCGGCGGGCACGGCCTGCTCGTCGAACTGCCCGAAGGCGAACTGCTGCGCTTCCTCGTCGATGCAGGCGAAGTAGAGCCGATCGCGGGCCGCGACCTGCCGGTCAAGCTCACCCACGTCGTGTTCAACTCGGCCGATGCCGAGGCGTCCGGGCTGGCGGTGGAGGAAGTGCTGGGCTTTCGCGTTTCCGACCGGACCAAGGGCATGGTCTTCGTGCGCTGCAACGACAGCCACCACTCGACCGCTTTCGCGCGGGCGGGGATCAGTTCGCTTAATCACATCGCCTTCGAAATGGAGGACCTCGATGCGGTGATGCGCGGCATTGGGAGGCTGCGCGACCATGCGCTGGCGCCTGCCTGGGGGCCGGGGCGGCATGGGCCAGGGGCCAACGTCTACGCCTACTACATCGCGCCGTTCGGGCCGGTGATCGAGTTCTCCACCGCCGTCGAGAAAGTGCCCGACGACTACCGTGTCGGCGCGCCGGAGGACTGGACCTGGCCGGAGAACCGCATCGACCAGTGGGGCATCTCGGACAAGGATTTCGCCGGACTGCGCCGCGCCGAGGAACGCTTCCGCTTCCGCCGCGACTGGCAGGACGAAGCGCAAGGACAATGAACACCGCTGCCGCAGTTCCGGCAGGTCAGGAGAAAACGGACATGACCCAGTATATCAGTTTCCAGCGCCCCGACGGCACCAGCAGCTTTGGCCGTCTCGATGGCGAGACGGTGCTCGATCTCGGCGCACCCGGCGGTGATGCGTGGCTGAAGGACGCGCTCGCGGGCGATCTCTCGGTGCTTGTCGTTACCGGCGAGTTTGCCCGCGCCGCCGTCAGGCTGCTGCCGGTGGTGCCGAACCCCGGCAAGATCCTGTGCGTTGGGCTCAATTACGCCACCCACGTCGCCGAGACCGGGCGCGAGCAGAAGGAGCACCCGGCGATCTTCACCCGCTGGGCCGACAGCCTGATCGCCGACGGCGACGCCATGGTCCGCCCGCTCGAAAGCGAACGCTTCGACTACGAGGGCGAGCTTGCGGTGATCATCGGCAAGGGCGGACGCCGCATCGCGCCCGATGATGCGTGGGACCACGTGGCCGGTTACGCGCCGTTCAACGATGGCTCGATCCGCGACTGGCAGCGTCACAACATCCAGTTCACCCCCGGCAAGACCTGGCCCGGCACCGGCGCCTTCGGTCCGCACATGGTCCCGGCGGGTGAAGTCGAGGACCTTGCCGCGCAGCGCGTACAGACCCGCGTGAACGGCGAACTGGTACAGGACCAGCCGGTCTCCGACATGATCTGGGATATTCCCACGGTCATCGCTTATTGCTCGACCTTCACCGAACTGCACCCCGGCGACGTCATCGCCAGCGGCACCCCGGGCGGCGTCGGCGACAAGCGCAAGCCCCCGCTCTACCTCAAGGCTGGAGACACCGTCGAAGTCTCGGTCGGCGTGATTGGCACCCTTTCCAACCCCGTCATAGATGAAGCCTGAGCCGCTTCGACCAACCAGATAACAAGTTCAAGGGAGAGACAGACATGACCATTCGCAAGATTGCGCTGCTTTCGGGCATCGCTCTGAGCACCATCGGCGCTCCTGCCCTTGCGCAGGACGCCGGTGCGCCCGCCGCCACTTCGACCGCCGACGCCTCGGGCAACGACATCATCGTCACCGCCCAGCGCCGCGCGGAGAAGGTGACCGAGGTGCCGATCTCGATCACCGTCGCCAGCGCGGCCCAGCTCGAGCGTCAGCAGGTGAACACCGTCAACGACCTCGCCCGCATCGCGCCGAGCCTCGAAATCCAGTCGGCACCGGGCCAGAACACCGGCGGCGGCGGATCGATCCGCGGCATCGGCACCCTGACGTTCTCTCCCGGTGCGGTCGCCTCGGTGGGCGTCGTGGTCGATCAGGTGAGCCAGGGCAACGCCAATATCTCGGACCTGTTCGACATCTCCCGCGTCGAGGTGCTGAAGGGCCCGCAAGGCACGCTGTTCGGCCTGACGACCTCTGCGGGCGTCATCAACATCACCACCAATGCGCCCGAATTCGGCGAGTTCTCCGGCCGCGTGCGGACCGAGCTGTCGAACGCCGGGACGGCCGGCGCCAAATACGGCAACCAGGTCGTGCAAGGCGTCATCAACGTGCCGCTCGCATCCAATGCCGCGATGCGCGTCTCGGGCGTCGCCAACTTGCGCCAGGGCGTCAACCGCAACGCGACGACCGGTGATTTTAACAACAACGACCGCTACGGCGTGCGCGGCCGCTTGCTGTGGGAACCGACCGACCGCCTCACCGTCAACCTCATCGGCGACTATTCGCAGACCCGCTACGAGAACGGCGGCGATTTCTTCACTTTCGTCAAGACCAGCGGTCCCGGCTCTTTCCTCGGTGGTGCGGGCTTTGACGCGGTGGGCATCACCGATCGCCTCGCCAGTTGCGGCGTGACCGTGCGGGAGGGCAACCTTGACTACTGCAGCAACAACGACCAGGTCGGCAAGGCGACCAGCTATGGCGGTTCGCTGCAGGTGGACTATGCGGCGGATCCGTTCACACTGACCTCGATCACCGCCTGGCGCAAGGCGACCGAGACCGGGTACGGCGCGGCGTCCGACGTCTTCCGTGGCTCGCCGCTGGAACTGCAGGTGGCCAACGACCCGGTTGACCGCGACCTCGGCCTGTTCACGCAGGAGTTCCGCGTCAGCTCGGCCGCGGGCTCGCCTATCGAGTATACGGCCGGCGCGTTCTATTCGAGCCAGAAGCAGACCCGCATTCCCGAGATCGTTCGGGTCACGCTGGTCCCGGTTCCGGGCGTCGTGATCCCGATCGTCACATCGACCACGCCCGCGCTGACTATCCGGGACGAATCGCTGGCCTTCTTCGGGCAGGCGACCGGCCACGTTTCGGACAGCTTCCGCCTGATCGGCGGCGTGCGCTACACGACCGATCGCCTTTCGCTGAACACCGCGACGTCCGAGACCGAAACCTTCCTCGACGTTGCCAAGTGGTCCTGGCGTGCGGGCGCGCAGTACGATCTGACGCCGACGATGATGAGCTACGCCACCGTATCGCGCGGGTTCAAGGGCGGTCAGATCGCGGTTCCGGCGGTGGGCGATCCCTCCGTTGTCCAGCCCGAGATCCCGACTTCCTACGAAGCGGGCCTCAAGGCCACGCTGTTCGGCGGCTGGGTGGCCGACCTCAGCGTGTTCTACATGAAGATCCGCAACTTCCAGGCGCAGCAGTGCACGGTCGATGGCAACGGCATCATCTCGTGCGTCCAGACCAACATCAACGGCGTGAAGACGCGCGGCGCCGAGCTGAACTTCTTCGGCAAGGTGACGCCCAACCTATCGCTCAACACCGGCTTCATCTACGCCAAGGCGACTTATCCCGGCGGCTTCGTCGGCACAGACGGGACTGACATCGGCGGCACGCAGCTGGCTAATTCGCCGCGCTACAAGTTCACGCTCTCGGGCGAGTACGAGCAGGACTTCGGCGATACCCTGGCCGGGTTCCTGGCGGTGGACACCGTTTGGAAGTCGCGCGTGCGGTACGAAGCGAACTCGGTGGCGGACACGACCTTCCGCGCCCACTGGATGGTCGGCGGGCGGGTCGGCCTGCGCACGCAGGACCAGCGCTATTCGGTTGCGCTGTTCGTGCGCAACCTGTTCAACGTGCACGAACCCTCGCTGATGCAAAGCGACTTCCCCTACACCAGCACGACGACTGCGGGGGCGAGCGAAGGCAACATCGGCGCGATCTACGGGCCGCAGTCGTTCCGCAACGTCGGCATCAGCCTGGACGCGAAGTTCTGACGATGGCTGTGCCGTCAGGGCCGTCAGGTCTGGACTTTCGGGCGCTGCGTCGCCGCGAACAGGGGCTCAGCGCGGTCATCAACGCGGTGCTGAGCGCGGTGTTCTTCGCCATTGTCTTCGGTCTTTCCGCAAGGCCGTTGACGATGGCGTCGCCGGATCGCTTCGCGCTCGATTTCGTGCCGCAAGGGGTGATGGTTTCACTCATGGCTTCGCTGGTGCCGACCCTGCTGGTGCGGGCGAAGCTGCGCGGGATAGGGCTGGCGACGCCCGCAAGCGTTGCGGGGATCGTCCTGCGCGGCGTGGCTTGCGGCGTCGCCTCCGCGCTCGTCCTCGCGGGGCTGGCACTGTTCGGGCCGCTCCACGAAGTGCCCAGCCATCCGGCACTGGCTTTCAAGGTCGTGTACGGCGCGCTGTTGGGACTTGCCTGTACGCGGCTGGCGGTGTCCTTCCTGTTCGACCGGACGCTGAAGGAGCAGGCTGCGTGACCGATACGATCGCCGAACTCGGAACCCGCCTCGGCCCCGATGTTGTGGGCGCGGTGAGGGCGCTCTATGCGCCCGAGCAGGAGCCCCGCGCCGCCGCGCTTGCGTCGGTGGCGATCGACTGCGCCTATGGCCCGCATCCGCGCAACCGGTTGGACCTCTATCGTGAGGGGGAAGGCGGGGGGCCGCGCCCGGTGCTGCTGTTCGTCCACGGCGGGGGCTTCCTTGTCGGCGACAAGGGCGGTGACGGGAACGGCAACGGGGGCTGGGTCAACGCCCATCTGGGCCGCTGGGCCGCCGTGAACGGGATGCTGGGCGCGGTGATGAACTACCGCCTCGCGCCCGGCGAGACCTGGCCCGCCGGGGCCGAGGATGTCGCCGCCGCCGTCACATGGCTGCAGGAGCACGCGGCCGAGCATGGCGGCGATCCCGAGCGGATCGTGCTACTGGGCACCTCCGCCGGTTCGGTTCACATCGCCGGGTTCCTGAAGCTGCGGAGCGACCATGCCGGGATGGTGCGCGCAGCCGTCCTGCTCTCGGGCCTCTACGGCTTCACCCCGCTCGATGAGCGCGACATGCTCTACTACGGGCCGCAGGACGCCTACGCCGGACGTATGCCGCGCAAGGCAGTGGTCGAGACTGCGCTCCCCTTGCTGCTCGCTTGCGCCGAGTTCGATCCGCCGCGCTTCCAAGCCGAGTGGGCCGGGCTTCTGCAGGCCCGGCTGGACCGCCACGGCTGCCTGCCGCGCACGCACTATGCCAGCGGCCACAACCATTACTCGATGGCCATGCACCTCGGCACCGCCGACCGGCGGCTTTCCGACGAAATTCTGACCTTCATCTCCGCGCATTCGTGAGGAAATCCTGATGACCCAGATAGACCGCCGCAGCATGCTCGCCGCCGCCGCCATGATCGCGGCTGCTCCCGCCGTGTCGCGCGCCGCCGCGAAGCGCCCGAGCCCGGCATTTCCCGCAGGCTTTCTGTGGGGGGCGGCCACCGCGCCGCACCAGATCGAGGGCAACAATGTCGCCTCCGACCTGTGGCCGCTGGAGAACCAGCAGCCGACGATCTTCGCCCAGCCTTCGGGCGATGCCTGCAACAGCCTGGAACTGTGGGCCAGCGACCTCGACATCGTGAAGTCGCTCGGCCTCACGTCCTATCGCTTCGGCGTGGAGTGGGCGCGGATCGAGCCGGAGAAGGGCCTGTTCTCGCAGGCGATGCTCGATCACTACAAGGCGATCGTCGCGGGTTGCCACGCGCGCGGACTGAAGCCGCTGGTGACCTTCAACCACTTCACCGCGCCGCGCTGGTTCAGTGCGCAGGGCGGCTGGACCAACCCGGAATCGGCGCAGCTCTTCGCGCGCTACTGCGACAAGGTGGCCCGCGCGATCGGCGCCGACATCGCCATGGCCATGACACTGAACGAGCCCAACCTGCTGTTGATCCTCAAGCCGATGCTGCCCCCGCCGGTATGGGACATGCAGCGCCAGACCCTTGCCGCCGCCGCCAAGCGCTTCGGCGTGGAGAAGTACGTCTGCGCCAACGTCGCCGCGCTCGAGGACCTCGACGCGATCCAGACCGGGCTGCTGGCCGGACACAAGGCGGCGCGCGCGGCGATCAAGGCGGTGCGTTCGGACCTGCCGGTCGGCTTCACTCTCTCGGTGCTGGACGACCAGGCGGCGGGCCGCAACTCGATCCGCGACAAAGTGCGCGCGGAAACCTACGGGGCCTGGCTGGAAGTGGCTAAAGCCGACGATTTCATCGGCGTGCAGAACTACGAACGCGCGGTGTGGAACGACAAGGGGCGGCTGCCGCATCCCGATGGTGCGGACGTCAACTGGTCGGGCACCGAGGTATGGGCGCCCTCGCTCGCGGGTGCGGTGCGCTACGTCCATGAGGCGACGCGGGTGCCGGTGCTGGTGTCCGAGCACGGCGTCGGCACAGGGGACGACACCTTGCGCGCGCGCTTCATCCCCGCCGCGCTGGAGGGGCTCAAGCAGGCGATCGACGACGGAGTGCCGGTGCTGGGCTACATGCACTGGTCGCTGCTCGATAACTTCGAGTGGATCTTCGGCTACAAGCCTCGCTTCGGCCTGTGCAGCGTCGATCCCGCCACCTTTGCCCGCACGCCCAAGCCAAGTGCTTCGGTGCTCGGCGCGATCGCGCGGCGAAATGCCTTGTAACGCAGGCGGCCGTCACAAATTGAAATCAAGATATAGATCCTGCTGGGCCCCGATGCGGCTCCGCCAGGATAGAGATGGGGAGTATGGAATGCCGGGTCGCCGTTTTCGCGTGATGCTGATGCTCGCTTCGGCTCTGGCCGCACCGCATGCGGTGGCGAAGGAGGAAGCGCCGGTGCAGGCGGCCGCGCCGGTCGAGGCAGGCGATCCTCTGCTCGAAGCGTTCCGCGATCCGCCGAACTCGGCCCGGCCGCGCGTCTGGTGGCACTGGATGAACGGCAACATCACCAAGGACGGCATCGCCAAGGACCTTGCATGGATGAAGCGCGTCGGCATCGGCGGCGCCCAGACTTTCGACGCCAACCTGCAGACGCCGCAAGTTGTGGACCATCGCCTCGTCTACATGACGCCCGAATGGAAGGACGCCTTCCGCTTCGCCGCGCATGAGGCGGACCGGCAGGGGCTGGAACTGGCCATCGCTTCCTCGCCCGGCTGGTCGGAAACCGGCGGGCCATGGGTACAGCCGCGCGATGGCCTGAAGAAGCTGGTCTGGTCGGAGACGTCCATAGCGCCGGGCAAGCGCTTCACCGGCAAGCTGGCGGCGCCGCCGCAGACGACCGGGCCGTACCAGAACCTGACCCCGCCGCTGTCGATCGAGGAGATGATCTCCGGCCATCCCGCGCCTCCCGGCCCGAAGTTCTACGGTGAGGTCGGCGTCTTCGCATTCCCGGAGGCGACGCCGGCTGCCCCTGCGCTGGCGCGCGCCTCGGATGGGCTCGGCAATGCGCTGGATGCTGCGGTCCTTGGTGATGCGGACATCGCCACAGGCGTCACGCTGGTGCGCAAGGAGGGCACGGTGCCCGAACTGCGGCTGGACTACGCCCGGCCGACCGAAGTGCGTTCGGCGACACTCTATATCCCCGATGTGGTCGTGCCCTTTGCCGGGGCGGCCTTCATGGCGGCGCTCGAGGCCAGCACGGACGGCGCCGTCTGGACCCCGATCACCACGTTGACGCTCGGCGCGGTGCCGACCACGGCGAGCTTCCCGGCTGTCACCGCCGCGCATTTCCGCGTGGTGCTCAATCCGCGCAAGCCTGATGGCGGGCTTGGCTCACCGGCTCCGGGCACGGCGATGGCAGGCCTGTTCGACGGCGTCGGCGCGATGATGGCAAAGAAGCCGCTCGTCGTCGGCACTTTCGCACTGGGCGCCGGGAGCAAGGTCGACCGCTTCGAGACCAAGTCCGGCTTCATAATGAGCCGCGACTACTACGCGCTCGGTGCACCGGCCGACGCGGCAAGCGGCGTGGCGCCTGCCAGGATCGTCGACCTTACCGGCAGGCTGCGGCCCGACGGCTCCCTCGACTGGCAGGCCCCGGCGCTCCCCAAGGGGCAGCACTGGCGCGTCCTGCGCATGGGCTATTCGCTGCTCGGCACCACCAACCATCCCGCCCCGCCTGAAGCAACCGGGCTGGAGGTGGACAAGTTCGACGGCGCGGCGGTGCGCCGGTATCTCGACCACTACCTCGGCATGTACAAGGACGCCGCCGGTGCCGACATGGTCGGCAAGCGCGGGGTACGGGCGCTGCTGACGGACTCCATCGAAGTCGGCGAGGCGAACTGGACGCCCCGGATGATCGAGCAGTTCCAGAACCTGCGCGGCTACGATCCGCGTCCCTGGCTGCCCGCGCTCACCGGCACGCTGGTGGGCACGCGTGCGCAGTCGGACAAGTTCCTCTACGACTATCGCCGCACCCTGGCCGATCTCCTCGCCAGCGAGCATTACGGCACCGTCGCCAAGGCCGCCCACGAGAACGGCCTGATCGTCTACGGCGAGGCGCTGGAGGACAAGCGCCCGATGCTGGGCGACGACATGACCATGCGCAAGGCGACCGACGTGCCGATGGCGGCGATGTGGACTTTCGGCAAGGACGACGGCCCGCGCCAGACGCTGATCGCCGACATGAAGGGCGCGGCATCGGTGGCGCATCTCTATGGGCAGAACCTTGTCGCGGCGGAATCGATGACCGCCTCGATGGCGCCCTGGGCCTTCGCGCCCAAGGACCTGAAGCGCTTCATCGACATGGAATTCGTCAATGGCGTTAACCGGCCGGTGGTCCATACCTCGGTCCATGTCCCGGTCGACGACAAGAAGCCGGGCCTCTCGCTGTTCATCTTCGGCCAGTACTTCAACCGCATGGAAAGTTGGGGCGAGATGGCCAAGCCCTGGGTCGACTACATCGCGCGGTCCTCGCTGCTGCTGCAGACCGGGCGAAACGTCGCCGATATCGCCTACTTCTACGGCGAAGAAGCGCCGCTGACGGGGCTTTACGGCGACAAGCCGGTGGCCGACGCCCCGGTCGCCCATGCCTATGACTTCCTCAGCTTCGATGCGCTCGACACCCTGCTGAAGAACGACGGTGCCGACCTCGTCGCGCCCAGCGGTGCGCGTTACAAGGCGATCTACCTCGGCGGCTCCTCGCAGCGCATGAGCCTCGCCGCGCTGCGCAAACTGGTGGCGCTCGTCGAGGGCGGAGCAACCGTCATCGGCAACGCACCGGTCGCGACGCCGGGCATGGACGGGCGGGGGCAGGGCAGCGATGCCGAGTGGTCCGCTCTCGTCGCCAGGTTGTGGCCCGGCGCGGGCGCGGCGCGGGTCGGGCAGGGGCGGGTCATCCCCGGCAGCGACGTGGAAGCTGCGCTCCAGACGATCGGCACCGCGCCGGACTTTACGTTCACCGGAGCCGCAGCCGGCGTGAAGATCCCCTTCGTCCACCGCCGGGATAGAACCGGTGACATCTATTATCTCAGCAACCCGCAGGACAGCGCCCAAACCGTCGAGGCCCATTTCCGCGTGACCGGCAAGGTCCCCCGCCTGTGGCACCCGGAAACGGGCGAAAGCGAGGCCGTCAGCTATCGCATCGAAGGCGGCGAGACGGTAGTGCCGCTCTCGTTGGTGGCGGGCGATGCGGTCTTCGTGGTGTTTCACGAGAATGCGACCGCGCGCTCGCTGGACGTGCCGGCCACTACTGCGACGACGCTGGCCACGTTCGACGACGGATGGACCGTGCGCTTCCAGCAAGATCGCGGCGCACCTGCCTCGATCCGACTGGCGACACTCGCGCCGCTGGACCGCAATGCCGATCCGTCGATCCGGTATTTCTCGGGCGAGGCGACCTATACGCGCAGCTTCGTGCTGCCCAAGGGCGCCAGGCCGGGGCGTCCGCTGCTACTAGACCTCGGGGAGGTCGGCGATCTGGCGCAAGTCACCATCAATGGGCGCGACGTAGGGTCGGTGTGGCACGCGCCTTACCGCATCGATGTCGGCAGTGCGCTCAGGAAAGGTGCGAACACGATCGAGGTCAAGGTCGCGAACTTGTGGGTCAACCGCCTGATCGGCGACCAGCAGCCCGGCGCGAAGCCGATCACCTGGACGGCAATGCCGACGTACCGCCCCGATGCACCGCTGCGACGCTCGGGATTGATCGGACCTGTCACCCTGCTCGGCAAATGACGCGTATGGATGCATTTCTTTCGCAGTGACGCGCTTACGAGAGCTTGTAGTGCGCCACGTAGCCGAGGTGGTCGGAAAACGCGTCCTTGCCCGTGCCCTCGCCCAGCGGGACCTCCAGGCTGCGCAGGCGCAGCAGTCCGCGATGATAGAGCTTGTCCTTATTGCGTTCGCGAATGGCGGCAAGGTCGCGCTGCTGATCCGGCGGGCCGTCGGCGGTCTCCGCTGCGTCCTGCCCGCCCGCGATCAGCTCGCGGGTGGCGGCGATTCGCTCCGCATCGCCGCCGATGTTGAAGTCGCCGCCCAGTATGAGGTCCGCGTGCGGGTCCACCTGCCTGCGCAGGAAGGTGCGCATGGCTTCGACCTGGCGCGTGAAGGCAACGTTGGCGCGGGCGACCGGCACGCCGGATGCCTTGCGGGAATTGAGATGCGTGTCGGCGACGGCGACCGGCTCGGCGCGCCCTGGCACCGCGATCCACGCGATGACGACGCCTTTGCTGGCCAGGCAGTCGAACCCGGCGCACATCGCCTCGGGGAAGACCATGCGGCTGGCCTTCACGATCGGATGGTCGGACAGGATGACCAGCCCGCTATCGACCTGCGGGCCGACCGCCTCGCCCCGGCTCCAGGAAGCGTTCTGCACGAAGGTATCGGGCTGTGCGACATCGCGGGGCGCATCCTTGACGCCGGGGCCGAGCAGAACATGGGCATAGCCCGCCCGCCGGGCGATGGCCTTGGCCTCCGGGATGAAGGCCTCCTGCAACAGGATGACGTCCGGCTGGCGTCCTTCGCGGCGCAGCTTGCGGAGCCGGTTGCCGATTTCACCGAGCGCCTCGGCCCGGCCATAGGCGAGCGGGAAGGGCAGGCCCTTCACGTTATAGGTCATTACCGAAAGCGTTCCGTCGTCCCGCACCGAGCTGGCGAATGGGCGTTCGGGCGCCGCCGCCGGAGACGGCTTAGACAAGTTGAGCACGACGACCGCAGCGGCCGTCGCAAGCGACATCTTCGTCAGGCTCTTCATGCGACGCGTTCCCCCCGAACTTTTCGCAACGTGGTCCTGACGGCGCCACTAGGCGCGCCGTGTGAAACTGGCGTTGCGGTTCGGTGAAGGCTGCGTGACGGTGGGATTCAGAGTGGGACGCTGCGACCCTCGATCGTAATCACGAATTGACCGCAGCAGAGGCTGTCGCGTTCTAGTCGCCGCCCAGCTTCAGGCCCTTGAGCGCTGCGAAAGGGCCGCTGTCCTCGGGCGTGCCGATGCCCGCCGCCTTGCGTGCCGCGTCGGCCTGCGGTCCGGTCAGGAACGGATCTATGGCGAGGGCAAGGCTCTGTGCAACCGCCTCGCCGATGTCGATGTGGGCGCCTTCATACTCGATTTCGTCGAGTTCGTCGGCGGTCAGTTCGATTTCCTCGTCGGGCGCATAACCTGTCGCCATCGGCACGAAGCGGAAGAACAGCGCCTCGTCGATCGATACGGGGATATCCTCGGCGGAGACGGCGCAGGGCTGCACGATCTCGGCCTTGAGGGTGCCACGCGCCTCGATGCGGAAGCCGCCTTCGCGCTCCGAAGTCGAGAGGTCGAGTTCGGCGACGAGTTCGTCGATCCGCACAAGCAGAAAGCGTTCGGTGAGCGCGGCCCGCTCGGCTTCGTTGGGCGAGAGGCGGACGTGTTTGCCTTCGATCTGGCGCACGTCCAGCAGGCGGGAGAATTCAGGGGTCATCGCGCGATCCTAGCAGCAAGCAGGTCTTCGTTGGAGAGGGCATCGATCTGCGCGTGAAGCGCGCGAACGCGGGCGGCGAGGCGCGCGGTGTCGGCGCCTTCCACCAGCGTGACGTTGCGCTCCAGCGCGGCGGCGAGCGCGGCGTCGTCCTGTGGGAGCGCATCGCGCAGGGCACCGATCCGGCCGCCCAGCACGCTCATCAGCTTGCCCATGCGCTTGCCGACGACGAGATCGCCGACGCCCGACTGGCGCAGCTGGCCGTCCATGTCGTCCACGAACAGCTCGGTCAGCCGCACCGAGGGGTTGATCAGCGTATCGTCGGTTTCCTTGTCCCGCTCGGCACGCAACATGACGAGCGCCATCACCAGCGTCACCGCATCGAAACGGCCGGGCACGGTGTCGGCGACGCCGCACTCGGCATACCAAGCCTTTTCGCGCGCGATTTCGACCACGCGATGCCACAGCGGCCGCACGGCTTCGCGCGAATCGGGGCCTTTGCCGAGGAGGCGGGAGATCAGGGACACGATGGCTACGGGCCTTTCTTCGAGGATATCCGTTAAGGGGCAATTCAACCGGTCTGCCCCAACGCCCATTGCGCGGGCGCTTGTGGGGCCTTAAGGCCGTCTGGCGATATATGGGTATGGACGCTGCTGGCAATGCCTGTGGTTTCCGTTCCTGCGGTTTGGAGTGTTGAAATGCGCAAGGTGGGTCTCAAGGTGGCAGCGGCAGGCATTGCGCTGGCGGTCGCCACTCTGGTCGGCGGCTGCACGTCGATCCGCGACCATCGCGGTTACATGATCGACCAGTCGCTGCTCGATTCGGTGCAGCCCGGCATCGACAACCGCATGTCGGTGGAAAAGACGCTCGGCCGCCCGACCTTCGAGAGCCAGTTCGGGAGCAAGGACTGGTACTATGTGTCGCAGCAAGTGAAGACCCCGCCGTTCCGCAAGCCGCGCACCGACAGCCAGACGGTGCTGCGGGTGCGCTTCGATGCGGCGAACAACGTCGTCGGCGTCGACAAGCGCGGCGCGGAGCAGGTTGCGCGGATCGATCCGGACGGTCACGTCACGCCCACGCTTGGCCGTCATCGCAACCTGTTCGAGGACCTGTTCGGCAACATCGGCGCGGTCGGTGCGGGCGGCATGGGCCAGACGCCGCAAGGCCCCGGCCCGAACGGCAGTTAATCTACCGTCTTGAACCATCCGGAGCGCGGCATATATCCGCGCTCATGAACAACGACGGGGCGAGCCACGGCCTCATTCAGTGGCACGGAACGACCATCATCGGCGTACGCAAGGGCGGCAAGACCGTCATCGCTGGCGATGGTCAGGTTTCCATGGGCAACACGGTGATGAAGCCGAACGCCCGCAAGGTCCGGCGCATCGGAGAAGGCGGCAAGGTCATCGCCGGCTTCGCGGGCGCCACTGCCGACGCATTCACTCTCTTCGAGCGCCTCGAACGCAAGCTGGAGCAGTATCGCGGCCAGCTGATGCGCGCGGCCGTCGAACTCGCCAAGGACTGGCGCACCGACAAGTACCTGCGCAACCTCGAGGCGCTGATGATCGTCGCCGATGCCGACACCCTGCTGGTGCTCACCGGCAATGGCGACGTGCTGGAGCCCGAGGGCGCGGCCGGGGGCGACAGCCAGATCACCGCGATCGGCTCGGGTGGCAACTATGCGCTTGCCGCCGCCCGTGCGATCGATGCCTATGAAAGCGACGCCGAGACGATTGCGCGCAAGGCCATGCAGGTCGCCGCCGACATCTGCGTCTTCACCAACGACCGGGTGACGGTCGAGGCCATCTGACTGTTTCTCCCCTCCCGCTTGCGGGAGGGGCCGGGGGTGGGCCGTCTGCCACCGCCGGATGAACCCACCCGGTTTACGATTTTGGCCCTCCCGCAAACGGAAGGGCGGAGAAAGAAAATGAACGACAACCTGACCCCCAAGGCGATCGTCGCCGCGCTCGACGCGCACATCGTCGGCCAGACCGAAGCCAAGAAAGCTGTCGCCGTCGCGCTGCGCAACCGCTGGCGCCGCCAGCGTCTGGGCGCCGACCTGCGGGACGAGGTGACGCCCAAGAACATCCTGATGATCGGCCCGACGGGCTGCGGCAAGACCGAGATCAGCCGCCGTCTCGCCAAGCTGGCCGAAGCGCCCTTCGTGAAGGTGGAAGCCACCAAGTTCACCGAGGTCGGCTACGTCGGCCGCGACGTCGAGCAGATCGCCCGCGATCTCGTCGAGGAAGCGATCCGCATCGAGAAGGAGCGCCGCCGCGAATCCGTGCGCGAGGCGGCGAGCAAGGCGGCGATGGACCGGCTGCTCAATGCCCTCGTCGGCGATGGCGCCTCGGAGGCGACGCGCGCCGCCTTCCACCAGCGCATCACCGAAAACGCCATGAACGACACCGAGGTGGAGATCGAGGTGGAGGACGCGCCCTCCGGCCCGATGGAGATCCCCGGCATGGGCGGCTCGGTCGGCATGATAAATCTCGGCGACATCATGGGCAAGCTGGGCGGCCAGCGCATGAAGCGCCGCAAGATGAAGGTGCCCGACGCCTGGGACAAGCTGGTCGACGAGGAATCGGAAAAGCGGCTCGATCAGGATGACGTCGCCCGCGTGGCGCTCGCCAATGCCGAGCACAACGGCATCGTCTTCCTCGACGAGATCGACAAGATCGCCGTCTCGGACGTGCGCGGCGGTTCGGTCAGCCGAGAAGGCGTGCAGCGCGATCTGCTGCCGCTGATCGAGGGCACCACGGTCGCCACCAAGTACGGCCCGATGAAGACCGACCACGTCCTGTTCATCGCCAGCGGCGCCTTCCACGTCGCCAAGCCGAGCGACATGCTGCCCGAACTGCAGGGACGCCTGCCGATCCGCGTCGAACTGAAGGCCCTGACCGAGGCGGATTTCGTGCGCATCCTGTCGGAAACGCGCGCCAACCTCATCGCGCAGTACAAGGCGCTGCTCGGCACCGAGCAGGTCACGGTCGAGGTCACTGCCGACGCCATCGACGAGATCGCCAAGATCGCCGCGCAAGTGAACGAGAGCGTCGAGAACATCGGCGCCCGCCGCCTGCAGACGGTGATGGAAAAGCTGCTTGAGGAACTCAGCTTCGAGGCCGAGGACCGCAAGGGCGAGACGGTGACGATCGACCGCACTTACGTGCAGGACAAGCTGTCCGGCCTCGCGGGCAACGCGGATCTGTCGAAGTACATTCTCTGACGGTAGCGCCGAAACGGACCTGAAAGGGCGCGGGCAGCATGTCTGCGCCCTTTTTGTTCCTTGAATGTTCCAGCGAAAGGGGTAGCTTGCTCGGCGAAGGAGAATCGCCATGAAGCTCGAAGGTGGATGCCAGTGCGGCGCCGTGCGCTACAGCGTTGAGGGACAGCCGCAGCATGTCGCGCTGTGTCACTGCGCCGATTGCCAGAAATCCTCCGGAGCGCCGACCGTCGCGTGGGCGGCTTATGCAGCCGGTGAGTTCGCGGTGACTGCAGGAAAGCCTTCGTCATACAGCTCCAACGGTGACGCAGTCCGCCACTTCTGCCCGACGTGCGGATCGGGGCTCTATTACGTCAACAAAGCGGTGCTGCCCGGACTGGTGGATATTCAGGTGGTCACACTGGACGATCCCGGGGCATTGCAGCCGCATGCCCAGATTCAGGTAGCCGAACGCGTCGGTTGGATGAAGGATGCTGCAAGCCTGCCTGAGTTCGAGCGTTATCCGGGGTGATCGCGTCCTGTGCTGTCGTGGACCTCGAACTGGAACGCGATGGCGCGGTGTGCCATCCGGGGCTTGCTGCGCCGATGCTGGCGGACTTGCACCGTATCCTCGCGCGAATGCCGGACGGCCAGGCAGGGCTGCGCATTTCGGATGATCCGGAGCTTGGGTTCATGCTCGGTGAGGGCGGGCCGGTCGGCGCGGTGGCCAGGACGATATTGGGGGCCGACGTCCAGCCGGTTCGTGTAGTGCTGTTCGATAAGAACGATGCGGCGGGGTGGGTACTTGGCTGGCATCAGGATCGAACTATCGCGGTGCGGCAGAGGATGGATGTGTCCGGCTTCGGCCCCTGGACCGTCAAACAAGGCATAGTCCATGTCGAACCGCCGTTTTCGGTAATCGATGAAATGCTGACTGTGCGCATCCATATCGACCCGGTGGGCGATGAAAACGCGCCTCTGCTTGTCGCTCTGAGCTCACATCGACTTGGGCGGATACCCGCGCCAGCCGTGGAGCAGATTGCGCAGGGTTTGCAGAAGCATGTCTGTCTGGCAGATGCTGGAGACGTCTGGTTCTATCGGACGCCTATCCTGCATGCCTCGAATGCCGCACGTCCGGGCCGCAGGAGGAGGGTTTTGCAGGTCGATTATGCGATCGGGGCTTTGCCGTCCGGTCTGGAGTGGCTAGGCATCTGATATCGGATCACAAGAGTGCCCAGCATGTACCAGACCCCGGAAGATCGTCCTGTATACCGCCTGCTCACGGGAGCGGACGACCGCGCTTTCTGTGAGCGCGTGTCGGAAGCGCTGGCGCAGGGCTGGCGGCTCTACGGCGCGCCGTCATTGTCGTGGGATACGGCGGAGAATTGCATGAAGGCGGCCCAGGCCGTCGTCTGGCACGAAGCAGACGTCGTAAAGTAACGTTCAGCGCGCGGCTTCGCCGGTCGTTGCGAGGCTGTGGTTTGCCCTTTGCGTTGTCGGGGATCGCTCGGCCGCCCGCTCGACCTTTGCCTGCGCTGCAGTGGAGGGCAGGGCCAGCGGGATGGCGCAGAGCGGCGTCGCCGCAAGGGCAATGGCACCGATACCCGCAAAGCTGAACTTCATCGAATCACGTCTCCGGCACAACTGATCCCTGACGAACTGCTGACGGTTCAAAGGGTTCCCCGACGGGTTCACCGTGATCGATGCGATGTCCGCAGACTTTCGTCTCGCCGAAAGGCATGCATAGAAGAACAGACGCCATCCAGCGATGCGCCGTTGGACGGGCGCTCCGCGCCGGGGCTTCCCGAATTTCAGAAGCTGGCTTGCGACCGCCGCCCGATCTGTCGTCGGCAGCATGGCGACGACAGATCCGCAGGTCGGGACACGCAAGGCGCTGTGCTAGGCCCCCGGTTACCGGGCTATTCCGCCGCTTCGATCATCGCCTCTGCTTCGGCGGCCTGACGTGTCCACATTTCGGCATAGAGGCCGTCGCGGCGCAGCAGTTCGGAATGGGTGCCGCTCTCGGCGAGCTTCCCTTCGTTCAGGACGAGGATGCGATCGACATCGGCGATGGTCGAGAGACGATGCGCGATCGATAGCGAAGTGCGATGCTCGGCCACGCGGTGCAGGGTTGCGAGGATATCCTGCTCGGTCCGGGTGTCGAGCGCGCTCGTGGCCTCGTCGAGAATCAGGATCGGCGGGTTCTTGACCAGTGTTCGCGCGATTGCGACGCGCTGCTTCTCGCCGCCCGAGAGCTTGAGGCCGCGTTCGCCGACTTCGGTCTCGAAGCCCTGCGGTAGCCGGTCGATCAGGCCCATCAGCGCGGCGCCGCGTGCTGCCGTCTCGATTTCGTCAGCCGCTGCGCCATCGCGGCCGTAGCCGATGTTGTAGCCGATCGTGTCATTGAACAGCACCGAGTCCTGCGGCACGATGCCTATCGCGGCCCGTAAGCTGGTCTGTGCGACTTGCCGGATATCCTGGCCGTCGATCAGGATACGGCCCGAAAGCGGATCGTAGAAGCGATAGAGCAGCCGCGCGATCGTCGATTTGCCCGCGCCGGAAGGGCCGACGATGGCGAACGCCTGTCCCGCAGGCACCTCGAACGACAGGCCATGCAGGATGGTGCGATCCGGTTCGTAGCCGAAGACGACGTCGTCGAAAACGATGGAAGGCCGGCGAATGACCAGCGCGGGCGCTCCGGGAGCGTCGGGCACTTCGACCGGGGTGTCGAGCAGGCGAAACATCTCCGCCATGTCGATAAGGCCCTGCCGGATCGTGCGATAGACCATGCCGAGCATGTCGAGTGGCCGGAACAGCTGCGTAAGGTAGGTCTGCACGAAGACCAGCTGGCCCGCCGTATAATTGCCGCGCCACCAGCCGTAGACCGTCCACGCAAGAGCGCCCGCCATGAGCAGGTTCACCACCACGCCTTGCGCGATGTTGAGCATGCCGAGCGAGTTTTCGCTCTTCACGGCAGCAACGGCATAAGCCCGGGTCGCCTGCGCGTAGCGCTCCTCCTCGCGCTTCTCGGCGGAAAAGTACTTCACCGTCTCGTAGTTCAGCAGCGAATCGACGGCGCGGGCGAGGGCCTGTCCGTCGAGCCGGTTCATCTGCTCGCGCAGGGTGGTGCGCCACTCGGTGATGACGCGCGTGACCCAGATGTAGGCGGCGATGGCGAGCGCCGTCGCAGCGACCAGGCCGGGGCCGAAATTGACCCAGAAGATCACGCCCACCACCAGCAATTGCAGGATCGTGGGGGCAATGTTGAACAGCATGAAATAGAGCATCGTGTCGATGCTCTTGGTCCCGCGCTCGATGGTCTTGGTCACCTCGCCGGTGCGACGGGCGAGGTGGAAGCGCAGCGACAGGCGGTGAAGCTGGCCGAACACGTTCTCCGCCAGTTCGCGCGTCGCGTCCTGCCCGACCTTCTCGAACACGATGTTGCGCAAGTTGTCGAAGCCGGTCTGCGCCAGCCGTCCAGCCGAATAGCCAAGCACCATAAGCATGGTCAGTTGGACCAGCTTTGGCCCGGTCGTGCCCATCAGGTCGACCGCCCACTTCATCATGTAAGGCAGCGCCAGCTGCGTCGCGGTGGACAGCACGATGAATACACAGGCCCAGACGATCCGCCAGCGCAGTGCCGGATTGTCGCGTGGCCACAGGTACGGCATGAAGCGCAGGAGGGTGCGCCAGCCATCGTGGCGGGCATTGGAATCGCGGACGGCGGTATCGGGAGGCATGGGCGCTATTTAGGGGTTCGATGGCATGAAACAATCCGGCAATGCGCTGCGGCTTGGCTGAAAGTGCGGGAGCGGATCAGGGCGTCCCGACCAGATCGAACGACACCTTGCGCTTCGTGAAGTCGATGGCGACCCGCTTGAAGGCCCGCAACTCGCGCATTCCGAGGAACATCGCAGGCTTGCGCCCGAGCTTCAGTTCGCCGAAAGCGGGGGCGTCGGCATAGGCGATCACGACGTTGGTGACGCCGATCCCGCCCAGTTCCAGCTTGTCAGCCACGCCGAGATCGACGGCAAGTTCCTGGCCGGTAACACTCGATACCGATCCCTTGAGCATCGCCTGTCGCCGCTTTTTCGTCAGCGCGTCCTGCAAGGCGCGGTTGCCGATCGTTCCGCTGGCACCGGTGTCGATGATGACGTCGGTGCGGACGCCATCGACCAGTGCATCGGTGAGGATAAGGCGGCCGGACCGTTGCTTGGCGCGCACGACAATCTCGAAGCCGCGCGCGCCGCCGGTCTCCGCCATGTCGCCGATGGCGATGGTGTTGCGCGCGAAATCGAGCAGGACACGCTGGTGCTGCAGGCTGTCAGTGCCGAGAATGCCGTCGGCGCCCATGTTTGCACGCTCGAGCAGAGGTACGGTCAGGTCGTAGAAGGCCCGGGGGCCGACCGTGATCGACTCGACCCGGGCTGTGGCGACGTCGTGCGCCCCGGCTATTCCGACCACGCGCACTTGCGGTCCCTGCACCAGCCCAAGCGCTCCCGCCAACGTGGTGGAAACGACCGTGCGTTGAGATCCGGTGTCGATGAGGAAGCGATAGGGGCCGACCCCGTGGACGGCGACCGCCACCGTCATGCGCAAGTGGGCGTCTGCATCGCCTTGCACCACGTCGTCCTGCGGCGCCTCGCCGGGCTGCGCCGCCTGCGAGATCGGGGCAGGGGTCGCCCCGAGGATAACGGGATTGGCGATCAGCATCGCCAGCGCCATGCTCATTCCCGACATCGCATCCTCCCCGCGGAGTACATGCTCCGCGTTTCCTTGCTTGCCGATCAATCTATCATGATATTGCGTGGAACTCTATGTGAAACAGTAATGTGTTTCAGCCTTGGCTTGGTCGCAGTCGCATGCGGATTGGTCCGAGCACGTGGCCGACCATGCCCGCGATATCGTCGCGTGCGGGGTGCCGCACCAGCGCGATGGCGGCGGCCCACGCGAGCACCGACGCCGTGCCCGCGATCACCAGGCCGACGAAGCCGAGCGTTGCCGGCGATCTCCACACGGTGACGGCATAAATAGCTGGAGCCATCGTCACTACCGCGACGAGGGCGCTCGATACATAGACCCGCAGGGTGGCGCGCCACCGGAAGCCGATCAGCCTCTGCAGCCAGAACGCGTAGAGGAAGAACCACCCGAGCCCGTAGACGAGCCGCGAGGCGGCGGCGGCCTCCACGCCGATCGCCGCACCGGCCGCCAGGGTGGCGACCGAAAGCGCCGTATCGGCCAGATTGAACCAGAGCAGGCTCCTCAAGCGTCCCAGCAGGATCGGCAGGTCCATATGCAGCGGCAGGGCAACGAAACAGCACTCGGCCAGCGCGACCAGGGCGAGCAGTGGCGCCGCCTCGGCCCAGCCCGGGCCATAGAGCAAAAGGATAACCGGCTCACTCAGGACCGCGAGCAGCGCCATCGCGGGCCAGACGATCGCGCCATGTGCCGCGACTACGCGCTCGTAGTAGGGGCCAAGGTCCTTGCCCTCGTCCCGCAGCCGCGCGAACGTGGGATAATAGATCGAACTTACCGCTCCCGCGACGAGGTAATGGAGCTGCGTGGCCAGCGCGACACCCCGGCTGAACAGGCCCGCCGCCGTCATCCCCTGCATCCGCCCGACGATGAGGTCGGGCGTGCGCATGCCGATCCCTCCGGAGAGGTAGAGCAGCGCGCTGCCGGAGCCGAAGCCGATGATCTCGCGCGCCCGCTCGCGCCGCACGCGAAGGCTCGGCGGGGTCGGGCGCAGGAACTGAGCGGCGACGGCTCGGGCGCCGGCCTGTGCGATCATCGCCCAGGCCAGCGAGGTCGCCGAAAATCCCAGCGCCGCCAACGTCAATGCGCAGGCGCTGTTCGTCACCGATCCGGTCGCGTTGACGATGAACGTGCCCCTGAAGTCGAGCCGCCGCGACAGCAGTGCCACCGGAACGATGCTCCAGGGATTGAGCAGGTAGGACGCCGCGATCAGCCCAAGTATGGGAAACAGCTTCGGCTCTGCATAGAAGCGCGAAACCGGCCATGCGATCGCCATGATCAGGGCGGCGAGCAGGAACGAGAAGCCTGCCGCGATCACGGTGCAATGCCGTACGGTATCCTCGTCCGCAGTGGGATGGCGACCGAGATAGCGGGTGAGGCCGAAGTCCTGGATTACCGACAGGATCATCGCAGCTGCCAACGCCACCGAGAACAGCCCGATCTCCTCGGGCTTCAGGAAGAAGCGCGAGACGATGACCGAGGTTGCGAACTGGAGCACGAATTGCGTGTACTGGCTTGCCGCCGCCCAGAGCGCCGCTGACTTGACGCTGCCAGTTCCCCGGCCTGCGTCAATCGCGCTGGTTTCGGCGGGCTGCGTTTCGATATCGATCGACATGAGCGACGATCAGGCCGAGGTCGAGGTGGTCAGCGTGGCGGCGAGGCGCAGTGCACGCACCGGCTCCCCGAAACGCACCAGCCGGGCCACGGTACGCCACATGCCGTCACGGCGTCCGCCATCGCGCAAATGGCTCACCAGAAGATCGAAGCCTTCGTCGCGCATCGCGCTTGCCGAATAGAGCAGGCCCAGCGCAACCTGCTCGCGGACCTGCCGGGAAATACCCGGCCGGCCGAACAGCGAGTCCAGTTCGTCGATTGGCGGCAGTCGGTCGAGGGCGGCCGTCGGGTCCGGGCGTCCGGCCCTGCGTTCGCGCCAGGCGACTTGCGCCACGGCGGTACCTATCTGCTGTTCGGTGGCGTGACGGGACGAAACCTGTCCGGGATAGCGCCGATACCGAAGCAGGCGCTCGGGGATATTGCCCAGCCTGGTCACGCTCGAAAGCCGCAGCCACAGGTCTAGGTCCTCGCAATGCCTGAATGCGGCGTGATATCCGCCGACCGAGCGCACGACGTCGCGGCGATACATCGCGGCCGGGTGGCAAATCAGTTGCCCTCCGACCTCGATGGCGCCGAGCAGTTCCTCATGGGTTTCGGGATGATCGGCACCGGAGCGGACAAGTTTCTCACTATCCTCGCCGATGTCTTCGCTCCAGCTGCCAACGACGCCATAGTCCGGATGGTTCGCCAGGAAGGCGATTTGTCTGCCGAAGCGATCCGGCCTGCAAATGTCGTCGGCGTCCATGCGGGCGATGATCGGCGCCCGGGCAGTCTCGATCATCTCGTTGAGGCTGGTCACGAGACCGCGATTTTCCCGAACGATCGGCCGGATGCGCGAATCTTTCCCGGCGTATTCCCGCAGCATGGTGGCCGACCCGTCGCTGGACCCGTCATCGACGATGAGGAATTCGAAATCGCTGAAATCTTGCGCCAGCACGCTTTCGATTGCGGACGCAAGAAAGCGCTCGCCGTTGAAGACGCTCATGGCCACGCTGATCGCCGGTGTCGGCATGTAGGTAACAGGTTCCTCGCTGTGTGTTGCGGCGCAAGCGCGTTTGCACGTTGGGCCTTATGCGCAGCGCGGTAAAGAAAGCGTGTGGAATGCGAAAAGCCGGTGAGGGCATGGCCGGCCCGAAGGTGGCCATATCCTCGGTGTCCGTGATTGGCGGCCGATCG
>NZ_JABXWS010000060.1:0-13657 GCF_015594425.1 Novosphingobium sp. HR1a | reverse complement strand
TCAAGCACCAGAAACCCCGGTTTCCTGCGCCTTTGCAATTACATAACCCCTCTTACCGCGCAGCATCGCCCCGTTCAGCCTGCATAAAAGCGCGAATCTCCCGTCGCTCCCTGCCACCAGTCGGGCATTCCTGCGTTCGCTATCGCAGCATGATTGCTTCGCGGGGCTCAGGTGCTATCGGAATGCACGTGTCGAGAATGTTGAAACCACGCGCGCGACTGGGCGGCGCGGCGCTTATGGCGCTCGCGCTCGCTTGTGCAGGATGCGCCGAGACCACGAAGGACGTCGCCAGCGCCCCGGCCCCTGCCGCCGGCGCCGAGACTCCTGTCGTACCCGCGGCCCCCGCATGGTGGCGCGAGGCGGGAGACCCCGTTCTGGCGACACTGATACAGCAGGGCCTCGATACCAGCCCCGAAGTCATCTGCCGGATCGCTTCGCTGCGCCAGTACGATTACCAGACCGAGCACGACGCCAAACGCATCGGCGCCAAGCTGGGGCGGCTGTTCGGCGACAAGAGCGTGAACGCCGACCCGCAGATCAGGACTGAGAAGGTCGACCGGGTATCGGCGCGTCGGGAACGACTCGCGCGGCAGATCGCGCTTGCCTATGTCGAAGTGCGGCGCCTGCAGAAAGACGTCGCGCTGCGCGGTAATCTGCGGGCTCAGTACAAGGATAATGCGGAAGTCGCCCAGTTCCGCCGTGAGGCCGGGCTCGTTCCGGCGATCGACGGATCGCTCGCCCGTTCGCAGGACGAGACCGCGCAGGGTGAACTGGGGTTCGCGCAAGGGCGGCTCGATCAGGCCATTGCCGAACTGGCCCGCCTTGTCGGGGATCAGCCCGATGCCCTTGTCGCGAAGCTCGGCACCCCGGGGACGCTTCCCGATCCTGCGGTAGACCCGCTTGCCTCGGCCGCACCGGAGAACCCGCAACGGGCTGTTCTGGCCGATGCCGTCCTCAGGGAAGCCCGACTGACTCAGGCGCTGGAGGAATCGCGCCGCTCCGTCCGTGACGCGCGTACCGCCTACCGCGAGGGAGCCGGGGCCTTCTCCACGCTTTACGTGACCGAAGCCGCCGCGCTCGCGGTCGAACTCGCGCTGGCTGATGCGCGCGCGGCCCGGGTGACGGCGACCCTCGATCTCTGGTCCGGGCAGGACGGGAGCTGGGCGCGCGAAGGTCTTGCACCGGTCGTTGCACCCGATCCTTCCGCGACAGGCCCCACGATAACGGTGACCGCCGGCTGTGACTGAACACGATACGCATACCCCGCTCGACGCCCTGCTCGGCGCCGCGCCGCGCCGCGTGTTCCGCCATTGGCTGAGCCTGCTGATCCTGGCCATCGCCGCGCTGGGGGCGATGACGTTCTTCGTGCGCTTCGTGAGCGGGGATGACTCCCCGTATTATTCCACCCCGGTCGAGCGCGGGAACCTGACCCCGCTGATCTCCGAACGCGGGCAGATTAGCGGAGCCGGCGAAGTGACGGTCTTCTCCGCCCTGCCCGGCCGCGTGACCTGGGTATCCGGCAAGAGCGACGGCGCGGTCGAACAGGGCGAACTGCTCGCCATGATCGACGCGGGTGAGATCAAGGGCGCGGTGGAAGTCGGCCGCTCGCGCCTGACTGCGGCGCAGGCCGCCCTTGAAGCGGCGCAAGTCACCGCGCAGGACACCGGATCGCGCCTCGCCCGGTTCGAGAGCGTATGGCGTCGTTCGGGCGGCCGCGCGCCCTCGCTCAACGAGATCGAGCGTGCACGTGCCGATGCCCGCCGCGCCGACCTGGGCGTAGAGGCGGCGCGCGCCGAAGTGAAGGCCGCGCAGATCCAGTTCAAGGAAGACGAGACGCGCAAGGCCGGAGCCGAAGTGCGCGCTCCGTTCTCGGGCATACTGACCATGCGCCATGCGCAGCCGGGACAGATGATCGGCGATCACCAGCCGCTGTTCACGATCGCGCAGGGCATCGCACCGCTGACGATCGAGGTGCCGCTCGACACCCACAGGGCAGAGCCGATCAAGGCGGGAACGCTTGCGAATATCCGGCTCGATACCCTGCCCGACGCGCCGCAATCGGCCACGCTGACGCTGATGCGCGTATCTCCGCCGCCGCAGACCACACCGCCGCTCGCCGTCTTCACGATCGAAAAGCCCGGCCCGCAGGTCCGTCCCGGCATGAAGGCCACCGTCGAGATCGAACTGCCCGAACGGCAGAACGTGCTGCTGGTCCCCAATGCCGCGCTGGAATTCGAGCCGGGCGCGCGTGGACCGCAGCGGCGCGAGCGCATCTTCGTGCTCGACGGGGGCGAGCCGCGCCGGGTCTACGTCACCGTCGGCGCCAGCGACGGGAAGCGCACCGAAGTCTTCGCGAACGACCTCAAACCCGGCGATCGCGCGATCATCGGTTGGCGGGACGCGACGGCCGGAGGCGGCCAGTCAGGCGGATGAAAGGTTCCTCCTGCAACAATTGCCGCGTCCGTGCGTATGGGCATTCGACGGAAAATCCGAGGCAACAAGGGTAAGCAGCATTCTGAACGACGACGCGCAGATGTCGCGCCGCACGGCCATGGGGCTGATGGCGGCGCTCGCAGCGGCTAGCGCCCTGCCTGACGGGGTGAAGGCCGCGACGGGCGGTCGTCTCGGTACGCCCGAGCCGTTCTCGTGGGATCGCCTGGTGGCACAGGCCCGCGATCTCGCCCGCAAGCCTTATGCGCCGATCGCCGAATCCATGCGCGCCGCCGCCGACTACGATGCGGCCGGGAAGCTGACTTACGGCGATGCCCCGATGGTCGCGGGCAACGTGCGGCTGTTCCCCGCCGTGCGCGGCACCGCGCCCAAACCAGTGACGATCGCGGTGGTCGAGGGCGGGCAGGCGCGCGCGATCGTCGATACCAGCGATCTGTTCGTCGGCGGTCACAACACCGACGCCGTGGGCTTCCGCGTCATGGACGCGACCGGCCGCAGCGACTGGCTGGCATTTCAGGGCGCGAGCTATTTCCGCTCCTCCGGCGACCGCGACCAGTATGGCCTCTCGGCGCGCGCCATCGCCATCGACACCGGCCTTGCCACCGGCGAGGAGTTTCCCGACTTCACCCGCTTCTGGATCGAGCAGACCGGCGCCGACAGCGTGCGCATCCATGCCCTGCTCGACGGGCCGAGCCTTGCCGGGGCCTACGCCTTCGATTGCCGCAAGACGGCGAACGGGGTGACGCAGGACGTCACTGCGGCGCTGTTCCTGCGCAAGGACGTCAAGCAACTGGGCCTCGGCGCTGCTTCGAGCATGTTCTGGTACGATCAGTCGAGCCCCGCCCGCGCGCGCGGCGACTGGCGGCCGGAAATCCACGATTCGGACGGCCTCGCGATCTGGTCGGGCAATGGCGAGCGGGTCTGGCGGCCGCTGGAAAATCCCGCGGTGGCGCGGCTTCATGCGCTGCGTTCGGATTCGCCAAAGGGCTTCGGCCTGCTCCAGCGTGATCAGGCTTTCGATCACTATCAGGACGACGGCGTATTCTACGACCGTCGCCCCTCGCTCTGGGTCGAGCCCAAGGGAGACTGGGGCGCGGGCGCGGTCGGCCTCTACGAAATGCCGACGAACAGTGAGACGCTCGACAATATCGCGCTGTTCTGGCGTGCGGACCGTCCGGCGAAGGCCGGGCAGCGCCGCGATTTCGCCTATCGACTGACCTGGACGTCCAAGGACCCGACCATCGATGGCGGCTCACGCTGCGTCGATGTCTTCGAAGGCCCCGGCGGCAGTCCGGGTTCGCCGCCGCTGGAAGGTGTGCGCAAGTTCGTGTTCGATTTCTCCGGTCCTGCGCTGGCGGGCCTCGACCGGACCAGCGGCGTCACGCCCGATACCGACTTGCCCAAGGCTGCGATGGTCTCCGCCGTCGCCTATCCGGTGGCGCGCTCGGACGGGCGCTGGCGGGCGATGATCGACGTGCGATCCGCCGCCCTGACCCAGCCCCAGTTCCGACTTTTCCTCAAGCGCGGCAACTCCGCGCTCAGTGAGACCGTTATCAAGGCTCTAGAATCGTGAGTGCGACGCCGATGAACCATTCGCCGATGCTTCCGGCCGAATCGCCCATGGCGATGCCGATCCAGAACTTGTGGGGCAATCCGCCCGGCGCGCGCGAGGTGAAGACCGCGCCGCACGGGATGCTGGTCAAGCGCCTGCTGCTGCTCGCGCTCACTGCCGCCATCGGCCTCGCCGCATCGAGCACGGTGCGCATGGAACTTTCGCGCGACGGGCTCGACTGGGTCGAAGCGCTGCTGCTGGTGTTCTTCGTGCCGCTGTTCTGCTGGATCTCGTTCGGCTTCGTCACCGCGACGATGGGCTTCCTCAAGCTCATCACCGGCGAGCATCCCGGCTTCACCGCGCTGCCCAGCCCGGCTTCCAGCCTGCGCCACAAGACCGCCGTGCTGATGCCGGTCTACAACGAGGGCGTCGAGGAAGTCTTCGCCCGCGTGCGCGCCATGGCCTACTCGATCGCCGAAGCCGGCGGCGCGCCGTGGATCGACTTCTTCGTCCTCAGCGATTCCAACCCCTTCCACGGCAAGCGCGAGGAAGCCGCCTGGCACGAACTGGCCGACCACGCCCCGATCAAGATCTACTACCGCCGCCGCGAGAAGAATATCGCGCGCAAGCCCGGCAACATCGCCGAATGGGTGAAGCGTTTCGGCGGCGCCTACGAGAACATGCTGATCCTCGACGCCGACTCGATGATGAGCGGCGAGACGATCGTGGGCATGGCCTCGATCATGGAGGAGCGCCCCTCGATCGGCCTGCTCCAGACGGTGCCGATGATCACCAACGCGCGAACCCTGTTCCAGCGCTGGATGCAGTTCGCGAGCGAGGCCTACGGCCCGATCGCGAGCGCCGGACTGCTGTGGTGGTCGGGCTCGGAGGCCAACTTCTGGGGCCATAACGCGATCGTGCGCACCCGCGCCTTCGCCGAGGCCTGCGGTCTTCCTGAGCTTCCTGGCAAAGCCCCCTTCGGCGGCCATATCCTCAGCCACGACATGCTCGAATCCGCCCTGCTGCGCCGGCGCGGCTGGGCCGTCCACATGGTCATGATCGGCGGTTCCTACGAGGAATTCCCGCCCACGATCATCGACATGGCGATCCGCGACCGGCGCTGGATGCAGGGCAACCTGCAGCACCTGCAGCTCCTCGGCGCCTCGGGCCTGCACTGGGCGAGCCGCCTGCACCTGCTGATCGGGGCCTCGGCCTACCTCACCTCGCCGGGCTGGCTGCTGCTGATCCTGACGATGATCGGCCAGGTCGCGACGCATGGCGATGGCGGCTTCGTCACCCTCGCCCCGCCAAGCGTGCTGGCGCTGACGGTGATGCTGCTGTTCGGCCCCAAGATCATGGGGCTGATCTGGGTCCTGGCCGACGGCGAGCGGCGCCGCAGCTTCGGCGGCGGCTTCGCGGCCGTCCGCTCGGTCCTGCTGGAGACGGTACTGGCGATGCTGCTCGCGCCGATCACCATGGTGACCCAGACCAAGGCGCTGCTCGGCCTGCTGCTGGGCATCTCGGCGGGCTGGAACACCCAGACCCGCGATGCCCGCCGCATCACCGTGCGCGAGGTGCTGCCCGACTTGCGCGAGCACCTGCTGCTCGGCGCGGGCCTGACGGCGACCGCGTTCCTCGACATGACGACGACGATCTGGCTCTCGCCGATCATCGTCGGCCTGTTCCTCTCGCCCTGGCTGATCAGCCTGTCGTCGAGCGAGAACCTCGGCGACAAGGCGGACGCGGCGAAGGTCTTCCGGGTGCCGGAACCCGGCATCGTCGAGGCCAGCGAAGATCCGCGCAAGGACCCCGACCTCCCCGAAGGTCAGTCGCTGGTCGAAGCCTGAACGAAAAACCGCGCCGCCGCTTCGGGAGCGGACGGGAAGTAGCCATGCATGTAGCTCGCCGTGAGCGAGCCGACGCGATAGAGCGCTTCCCCGTCCCGCCCGTCCGGCGTGCTGGCGCGAGCCTCCGGGACGAGCCCGGTTTCCAGCCGCGAATAATGAAACGTGTGCCCGCGCAAGGTCCCTCCCGGCAGCGCGATGTGCTGCATGCCGAGGGCGGCGAAACGCCGCTGCATCGCGGCGTGCCCCTCCAGCAATCCGAGCAGGTCGGCCCGATTCCCCTCTACGTCCGTCAGCGATGCACAGGCGTAGAGCATGCCCCCGCACTCGGCGAGAATCGGCCTGTCCGCCGCATGATGTGCCCGGATCGCTTCCAGCATCGGCGCATTCGCGGCAAGCGTTTGCAGATACAGTTCCGGGTAGCCTCCGGGGAGCCAGATCGCCTCGCAATCGGGCAATCGCGCGTCATGAAGCGGTGAGAAGAAGGCGAGCTGCGCGCCTGCCCGTTCCAGCCATCGCAAGTTGGCGTGGTAGATGAAGGCGAAAGCCTCGTCCCGCGCGATGGCGATGCGCAGACCCGCCAGATTGGGGCTCTCCTCCGGGACCTCAGGCGCCGGGAAGCTCACCGGCGGCGGCAGGTCCAGCACGGCATCAGGCAGCAGGCTCGCCGCCCGATCCAGTCGCGCGTCGAGATCCGCGACCTCGGCTGCCTGCACCAGCCCGAGGTGCCGCTCGGGCAGCGTCACTCCGGCCTCGCGCGGGAAAGTGCCCAGCCACTTCACCGACGCAGGCACGCCCTGCTCCAGCAATTCCGCGTGCCGCGCGCTGCCGACGCGGTTGGCGATCACCGCATGGACCTCCAGCCCCGGCCGGTAGGTCGCGAGGCCGTGGACCAGGGCGCCGAACGTCTGCGCCATCGCCGATCCATCGACCACCGCCAGCACCGGGAAGCCGAAGCGTTCGGCGAGGTCGGCGGCGCTGGGGTCACCGTCGAACAGGCCCATCGCGCCTTCGACGAGGATCAGGTCGGCCTCGCGCGCCGCTTCGTGCAGGAGGGCGCGGCACTGCGCCTCGCCGCACATGAAAAGGTCGAGCTGAAGGACCGGCGCGCCGCTCGCGACTTCGAGCACCATGGGGTCGAGGAAGTCCGGCCCAACCTTGAAAACGCGCACTCTTCTGCCCGCGTTGCGGTGCCTTCGAGCCAATGCCGCGGTCACCAGCGTCTTGCCCTGACCCGAGGACGGGGCGCTTACCAGGTACGCCGGGCAGGCGGGGGCATCGTCTTGGCGCGGAGTGTCCATCGATCCCGCACCTATGGTTTCCGGCAGGTCGGCGCAAGCATTGGCCTCTTGCGCGGCGCCCCGGCGCACGATACTTGCCGCGCCGCGACAGGTTCCCCGCGAGGGGATTGAAAGGGAACGCGGGTGAAATACCCGGGCTGCCCCTGCAACTGTAAGCGGAGAGCCGTTCTGCCACATGCCATTGGGGGTGCAAGCCCCTGAGAAGGCGGCTGAAATCGGCGATGACCCGTGAGCCAGGAGACCTGCCCGTCGCCGTCGTTCTTCGACCGGACAGGGTGTGCCGGACGAACGGGGGAAGTGCATTCCTCGCGCAACGACAGCCATCGTTCCGGCGGCCTGAGGGGGCTTGCGGGAGGTGTTGCGCTGCCTGTCCGCGCCCACTGTCCCAATATCCTTCACCGGCCGACGGAGCACCGCCGTTCGCATGAAGGAATACAAGTGAAACAGTATCTTACCATTACCACCGCCGCTATCGCACTGCTCGCTTCGGCCTCTCCGGCATTCGCCGACACAGCGGCACCCAACGATACCACAACGGCACCTGGCGACACCGAGAGTACACCAGGCGCGGCCGACAACATCCTCGTCAGCGCGCTTCGCACCCCCGTCGCGATCGAGCGCGTCTCCGCCACCGTGACCGTGCTGGGCGAGCCCGCGATCGTCGCCCTGCAGCCCATCGCCCTGACCGATGCCCTGCTGCGCACCCCCGGCGTCTCGATGTCGCGCAACGGCGGCTATGGCACCACCACTTCACTGCGCATCCGCGGCGCCGATGCGGGCGAGACCGTCATGGTGATCGACGGCATGCGCCTGTCCGACCCTTCGGCGACGGCGGGCGGCTACGGCTTCTCCAACCTGCTGCTCGACGACGTCGACCGGATCGAGATCCTGCGCGGGCCGCAGTCGATCCTGTGGGGCAGCGACGCGACCGGCGGTGTCGTCAACGTGCGCACCCGCCGCCCGGCCGAGCCGCTCGAAGGCAGCTTCGCCGTTGAGGCCGGAACCCATGACACCGTCTCCGCCCGCGCGGGCGTGGGCGGCACTTCGGACCTCATCGACTGGCGCCTCTCCGCCTCGCGTTTCACCACCGACGGTATCTCCGCCCGCGCGAACGGGACCGAGGCCGACGGTTTCCAGCGCAGCGCCGCCAGCGGCACCGTCACGGTGCGCGTCGCCCCCGGCGTCAGCCTCGACTTGCGCGGCTACTGGGCCGACGGGAAGAACGATTTCGACGGCACTTCGGGCGACACCCTCGCTTATGGCACCACGAAGGAATGGTCGGGTTACGCGGGCCTCAACTTCGCGCTGCTGGACGGCAAGCTCGTCAACCGCGTCGCGGTGCTGCAGAACGTCACCGACCGGGAGAACTTCGACCCCACCCGCTCGATCCGCGCCATCACCTTCGACGCGCACGGCCGCCTGCGCCGCTACGAGTACCAGGGCACCTACACCTTCAGCGACGCGATCCAAGCCGTGTTCGGCGCCGAGCGCGAGGAGCAGCGGATGACCACCGCCTCGCCGACGAACTCCGCCGCGCCCTATACGCTGACACCCTACTCGGTGGACATGGACAGCCTCTACGCCGAACTGCGCGTGAGCCCGGTCAAGGGCCTCACCCTCGACGGCGGCGCGCGCTACGATCACCAGTCGCGCTTCGGCGGGCAGACCGTGTGGAGCGCAGGCGCGGCCTATACCCCCAACGAAGGCGCCACGGTGCTGCGCGCCAGCTATGACGAGGGTTTCAAGGCCCCCTCGCTCTACCAGATGTACAGCGCCTACGGCACCGCCGACCTCGCCCCGCAGAAGGCGAAGGGCTGGGAAGTGGGCGCCGAGCAGAACTTCGGCGAGGCGCTGCGCCTCACCGCCACGTGGTTCCAGCGCGACACCGACAACCTGATCGACTTCGCCTACTGCCCGACCAGCGGCACCCTGCCCACCGCCTGTTACATCCCCGGCACCACGACCACGCGCTTCGGCTACTACGCCAACGTCAAGACGGCCAAGGCCAGCGGCCTGGAACTCGCCGCGTCGGCGAAGCTGGGCGTGCTTTTCGCCGAGGGCAACTACAGCTGGACCCGCGCCGAGGACCGTACCGAGGGTTCGTCCACTTACGGCCGCCAGTTACAGCGCGTACCGCGCCACATGGCCAATGCCGAAGCGGGCATCGACCTGCCGCAGGGGCTTCGCGCCAGCGTCGCGGCACGCTACTCGGGCGAGACCTTCAACGCCGCCACCGGCACCGCGAAGCTGGACGGCTACTGGCTGATCGACTTTCGCGCGCAAGTGCGGATCAAGGAGAACCTGATGCTGCAAGGCCGCGTCGAGAACCTGACCGACAAGGACTACCAGACGGCGGCGGGTTATTCCGCACTGGGACGGACGGTCTACGTCGGCGTGCGCAGCCGGTTCTGATGACAAGGAAGGCCAACCCCGAAAAGGCCCACCCCCAGCCCCTCCCGCAAGCGGGAGGGGAGGACCTGCCGGCCGGAACGCGACCGCCTGTGATTGTATCGTCGTCATTCCCGCGAAGGCGGGAACCCATCTCCGGACTTCGCCTCTTGCGACGGCATCAGATGGGTCCCCGCCTTCGCGGGGATGACGGACAGTTTTTCAACCACAGCGGGGTGGGCCTCACCACCAATACCAAGGTGACACCCCCATGCTGACGCCCGTACCTCCCGGCCCTTCGGTGGTCGTCTGCAATACCTGCCGCCACACCGCCGACGCCCGCGAGGACGAGACCGGCCAGCGGGGCGGCGCCCTGCTCGAAGCGGCGATGCGCAGCGTTCAGGCCACCGACCCCGAACTGCAGGGCGTCCAGATCCAGGCCATGCCCTGCCTCTTCGCCTGCAGCCGCCACTGCACCGTCCACATCCGCGCACCGGGCAAAGTCGGCTACGTGCTGGGCGACTTCACGCCGGACGAGGACGCCGCCCGCGCCATCCTCGAATATGCCGCGCGCCATGCCGAAAGCGAGCACGGCCGCGTGCCCTTCAAGGAATGGCCGCAAGGCGTGAAAGGCCACTTCATCACCCGCACGCCCCCGGAAGGCTACGTCTGCACATGACCCGTTTCGCCGATCCCGCCTCCTTCGCCGCTGCCCTCGCCGCGCTGCCCGAAGCCGACGAGGCCAGCCGCACCGCCGCGCTAAACCGTCAGGCCCGCCTCACCAAGCCCACCGGCGCGCTCGGCCGACTGGAGGACATCGCGGTGTTCATGGCCGGGTGGCAGGGCCATGAGCGGCCAGAGGTGGACCCGGTGCAGGCCGTCGTCTTCGCGGGCAACCACGGCGTCACCGCGCAGGGCGTCAGCGCCTATCCGCCGGAGGTCACCGTGCAGATGGTCGCCAACTTCGAGGCGGGCGGCGCGGCGATCAACGCCCTGACGGCGGCGTGCGGCGCGCGGCTTTCGGTGGTGGCGCTCGATCTCGACCGGCCGACCGGCGACATCACCCGCGAGGCGGCGATGAGCGCGGAGGAATGCCTCGACGCCCTGAACCGGGGCGCCGCCGCGCTGGGCGCCGATACCCGGCTGCTGCTGGTGGGCGAGATGGGCATCGGCAACACCACGCCCGCCGCCGCGCTTTGCGCCGCCGTGCTGGGCGGCTCCGCGCAGGACTGGGTCGGACGCGGCACCGGGATCGACGACCTCGGCCTCTCGCGCAAGGCGGTGGCGGTGGAGGCGGCCGTAGCTCTGCATTCCGGCGCCGCCACCGACGCTTTCGAAACGCTGCGCCTTCTTGGCGGGCGCGAGATCGCGGCGATGGCGGGGGCGATCCTCGCCGCGCGGCTGGCGCGGGTGCCGGTGCTGCTCGACGGGTTCATCGCCTCGGCCGCGATCCTGCCGCTGCTGCGGGACAACCCGCGTTTCACCGATCATTGCATCGCCGCACACTGCTCGGCCGAGGCGGGGCATGTGCGGCTGCTGGACAAGCTCGGGCTGGAGCCGCTGCTCCACCTCGGCCTGCGGCTGGGCGAAGGGACCGGCGCGGCGCTGGCGGTGCCGATCGTGCGCGGGGCTCTGGCGACGCACAAACACATGGCGACGTTCGACGAAGCGGCGGTGACCGATAAGGCATGAGCGGCATCGCGCTTCACCTGATGCGCCACGGCGCCCCGGCAAGGCCGGGCCTGCTGCTGGGCCACCGGGACGAGCCCGCATTGCCGTCCGAGACCGCCCGCTGCGTCGCGCGCGCCGAGGGGCTGACGTTCGATCGGGTGATATCCTCCGACCTCTCGCGCACGCACGATCCCGCCGCGCGCATCGCCGCCGCGCGGGGGCTGGAGCACCGCGTCTATCCCGACTGGCGCGAGCTGGATTTCGGCGACTGGACCGGCCTTGCCGCCGCAGAGGTCGACCCTGCCGCCTATGCACGCTTCTGGCAGGACCCCGACGCCCACGCCCCGCCGGGCGGCGAGTGCTGGTCGGCCCTGCGCGCGCGGGTGGAGCGGGCTTTGGCGGGGGTCACGGTGCCGAGCCTCGTGCTGACTCACGGCGGCGCGATGCGCGCGGCTCTGGCGGTACTGTTCCACATGGAGCAGCCGCAAGTCTGGGCCTTCGACCTGCCTTATGCGAGCGTGCTGAGCCTGCGCCTCTGGCCTGGCGAAGGCGCGCAAATCACGGGGTTGTCGTAATGGCCTGCGTGCGTCCTCGTCGTCCCGGACTTGCTTCGGGACCGCTGGCCGTGAACAACCCACCGGGCTGCAGGCGCCCTGCCGAGCGCGCGCGCCTAAAGACAGCCACCGGTCCCGGATCAAGTCCGGGACGACGGGAGTGTGCGCCTTCATGAAGCACCTCGTCCTCGCCCTGCAGTTCCTCACCCGCCTGCCGCTCCCCGCCGTTCAGGCCGACGCGCAGGATTTCGCCAAAGCCATGCGCTGGTTCCCGGTCGCCGGGCTGGCGGTGGGCGTGGCGGTGGCTCTGCCCTGGTGGTTTTTGGGGTGGCTGCTCCAGCCGCGCGATCCGTGGCTGGGCGCTCTGGCCGCGCTTGCCGGTTGGGTGGCGATCACCGGCGCGCTGCATCTCGACGGCCTCGGCGACGTGGCGGACGGTGCGGGAGCCGCCCACGGCGACCGCGCGCGCCTCTCCGCCGTCATGGCCGACCCGCATGTCGGCAGCTTCGCCGTCGTCGCGATCGGCCTGCAACTGCTCGCCAAGCTGGTGCTGCTCCACGCGCTGGCGCCCGCGCAATGGCCCGCGCTGGTCATGGTGCCGGTGCTGGCGCGCATCGCCCCGATCGGCTGGACGCTGTTCCTGCCGCCGCTCCACGCCGGCCTTGGCTCCCGCTTCCGCGAGGGCGTAAGCCGCCTGCACCTGATCGGCTGGAGTCTCGCCGCGATCCTCGCAGCCGTGCTGACCTCGCCCGCGCTGCTGGCGCTGTTCGTCGCCGTGCCGCTCTGGGGCTGGTGGCTGCGCGCGAAGCTCGGCGGCATCTCGGGCGACGGCCACGGCGCCGGGATCGAGCTTGTCGAGACCGCCCTGCTGCTCGCGCTGGTGCTGCTGCCGTGACCCCCGACCTGCTCCACCACGGCGGCCGCCTGGCCGAAGCCGCGCGCCTTTACGGCGGCGATCCGGCGCAGTGGCTGGACCTCTCCACCGGCCTCAATCCCGCGCCGTGGAGCCCGCCCGAAGACTTGCGCATCGACTGGCACGCCCTGCCCGATCCCGAAGCGCTCGCCGCCCTCGAACGGACCGCCGCCCGCCATTTCGGCGCCGAGCCCCGCCACGTCTGCGCCGTCCCCGGCAGCGAGACCGCGCTGCGCCTGCTCGCCGGAATCTTGGACCTGCCCGGCCGCGCGCTGGCCCCCGCCTACCGCACCCATGCCGAGGCCTTCGCCCGCTCCCGTCCGATCACCTTCGCCGCGCCGGCCGAGGGTGCCGAGGCCGTCGTCCTCGCCAACCCCAACAACCCTGACGGCCTGTTGCGCGAACCCGCCGCCGTGCTCGACTGGCACGACGCCATCGCCGCGCAAAGTGGCTGGCTGATCGCCGACGAAGCCTTCGCCGACTGCCACCCGCAAGCCAGCGCCGCCCGCCACGTCGCCGACGACCGCCGCCTCATCGTCCTGCGCTCTTTCGGCAAGTTCTTCGGCCTCGCAGGGCTTCGCCTCGGCTTCGTGATCGCGCCGAGGCACGTGCTGGACCGCCTGCGCGCCCTGACCGGCAGCTGGCCCCTCCACACCGCCGCGCTCGAACTCGGCAGCGCCGCCTATGCCGACGCCGCGTGGATAGAGCGCACCCGCGCCGAACTCCCCGGCCGGGCCGCCGCGCTCGACGCGGTGCTGGAGCGCCACGGCCTGTCCCCGCAAGGCGCCTGCCCGCTGTTCCGCTACCTCTCGGGCGTGGACGCAGGCGCGCTGTTCGAACGGCTGGCCAAGGCTCGCATCCTCACCCGTCCCTTCGCCGAGCGCCCCGACACCCTGCGCCTCGGCGTCCCCGCCGATCCCGCCGCGCTGGACCGCCTCGACCGGGCGCTTGGCAATGGCTGAACCCATCGCCGCCGCCGCGCT